>JAEUTT010000065.1 GCA_016787165.1 Bacteroidia bacterium
TTCATCGCTAAAAAACATTCCACCTGCTGCTACCTTTTCAATTGCATTCAACAATTCTGTTTTCCCTGTATTTTTAAGAATGTATCCTGAAGCTCCAGCATCTAACATTTCCGAAATGGTACTTTTTTCGCCAAACATAGATAATGCTATTATTTTGATAGAGGGAAATTGTTCTTTTATCTTTTTTGTGAACTCAATGCCATTCATTTCGGGCATATTGATGTCACTTAAAATAATGTCAGGTTGTGTTATGCTAATTTGTTTAATCGCATGTTGCGCATTCGTATGCTCTCCAACGAGTTCAATGTCTTTTTCGTTTTTGAGCAATGCTTTCAATCCATCAATGAGCATTTGATGATCGTCAAGGATATATAATTTTATTTTACTCATTGTTTTATTTTGAACTAATATACTCTATTATTCCTTTGTAATATGATTCGGCAACCTGTTTTATACGTTCGTTTTTTGTTTTATCTGTTTCTTTATTTAATAGTTTGCATTCATTTTTGTTGTCCTGGTATAATGTTTCGCCATATACCAATGGCCCGTGAATATACCTTGTTAATTGTAAATTTCTGCAGTACACCCCCTTTTCGGATGTGCTTAGGCAGCCTTCTTGTAAATAGGTAGCATCATTCATGCTGGCTGTTTTTACTTGTAATATATGCTCAAAATTACGAACGGTAGCACTGCTTAATTGCAATGATTCTTCAATATCGTTTGAAATAAGCATTCGTAAAAACTCGAACCGTTTTTCGGGTGATGACAAATCATTTTTCATAAATGCTCCACCAATAAAAGCCATATTGAAATTTTTGTCGGTTGTTTTTTTCCATTCTAAATTAGTTTCATCCACATTGTAATGAATAATTATAGTTAGGTCGGGTTTGTATGCATTAATTAGTTCGGCTCTTTTTGCTAAATCTAAATCCTTAAAAATAACTCTAAAAATATCTCTGTCTTTTACTTTAGCTCCTAAAAAGTACTCTTTTTGAAAAGATTTTAGTTTTCCAATTTTAAATAAGCTATCAATGGTTTTTTTGTAATCATCTTTTTTCCACTGTTCGAATGTTTTACCAAAAGCTGATGTTCCATTTTTTCGGGTGATAAAAACTTCAGCACCTTCTTTTTCTAGTTTTTGTTTTAGCAAAATGGCTGTTGCATAAGTTAATATTCCTTCTGCTATTTCAATAGAATCTGTAATATCTTCTACTTTTAATTTTAAATATTTTTTCTCAAGATCTCCTTCTGCAAAGGAAGAGGCAATATGACCTGGGTCAATTGCTATTTTATATCCTTTTAGTTTGCTTTTAATTTCTTTTTTTTGTTCAATATCTTTTGAAGTGTATTTGCCTTTTTGATAAGATGAAAAAATTTCAGTGCTCGAACTTGTTTTTAATTGAGCATTAAAATTCTTGATTTGTGAATAGTTGATTTCAAATTCCGATTTTTTATTGTTTTTATCTTGTGCGTTTGCAAATATTTTAATTCCTTGTTTATCTATTTGAT
>JAEUTT010000190.1 GCA_016787165.1 Bacteroidia bacterium
ATTTTTTTGCAAACCTCCCGAAGCACCAACGTATGGAATAATAATTTCATCAAAAATATTGTAGCTTAAATCAACCTTTGGATAAAAATAAAATTTTGATTGAACAAACACATCCATTGCTACATTAACACCTATTTGTGCACTATATTTTTCGCCTTTTGCAATAAAGTTAGGATTTAAAGTAATAATCGTATTGTTAATTGTATCTACTTTTGTTTTATAGTTATAATAATCAACTGAAGCATTTACTCTTAACAACTCTTTATACAAAGCTGTTTGAATATACCCAGAAGCTTTAATGTTATTCTCCGATGACTTGTATAAGTCAGCCAAATTATAATAACTCAACTTTATATTATGATTGTATCGTTCTGCTTTGGTATAATGACTTAATAAATCTGCATTTGCCGAAAACAGATTAAAACGTTGTGCAGTAGCATCTTTTTCCAAATCATGCAATTTTGCATCATAACCGTAAAAACGAACAACATTACGAGCATAATCAAAATTACCGGATAGCGTATGTTCTTTCAAAAACTTTTTTCCATATAAATTAATTTCATTATCGCTAAATCCAGAAAAACCATAATCTTGAAGTGTAGCTCGTGATGATAGATGTTTCATTCGTAAGCCATAAGCATATTCTTTTGAACGTAAGTTATTAAGCCATAGTTCGGCATAAGGAGTTGTATATGTTCCCATACCTATTTTTACTAAACCATTGTATAATTTAGTTAATGGCTCTCCTTGCATTTGAGCAGGTGTAATGCTTGTTACTTCATAACCTGGAGTTATTTTTTTTGAATTAAAATCATACCCATTTATTGGAATTTTTTTTGTTGAATCATTTATAATAGGGGATTCATTTAATTTTGACGCATCTGCAATAGTTGCTCTAAAATTTCCTGTACTCACAATTATCATTGAATCCAAAACATTTTTTTGAGAAAAAACACTTAATGGTTGAGCCATTATAAAAATGCTCAACACTATAACAAGTGCATACAAATATTTTTTAGTAAAAATCATTTTAAAAGATTTTTTATTGTTCATTTTTTAGTTCTTCACCCACAGGAATGGTGGTTGATTCATCAAATAATTTATTTTGCTTTTCAGAATTCTCTTCAAATTGAATTTTCAATGGTTCTTCCATTGTTTTGTTCACTTTAGCCGCTGTTTCTTCCGCATTAATTTTATCTAATTTTTCTTGAGCTATTTTTATTAATTCAGGAATTTCAGAATCCTCAATTACACCTTGCAAAGTAGCTTTTGCCTGAAATATATTTTTAAACGCCAAATAATTATCTGCTTGTAAAATCAAACATTTGCTTATCCAGTAAATAGTTCCTTTTCCAGCTTTTATAAATTCAAATATATTTTTTTCAGAGGCTTTGTAATCGTTTTTTAAATAGTAAATGTATGCTATGTTATAATTAGCCTCAGCACTTACATTTCCTTTTGAATTTACTGCAAGCACTCTAAATTCGGCCAAAGCATCATCTAATTTTTGTAGTGCAAGATAGGATTGAGCAATAATATTTCGTGATTCATTTGTAATTTCTACTCCCACATTTTCAACACCTGTTAATTTAGATGCATAACTAATAGCTTGTTCATAATTTTTAAGATTGTAATTGCATCTCATTATTCCTAAATAAGCCATTTGATTGTTTTTAGGGCTACTAGCAACTTGTTCCAACTGATTGTACAATTCTATTGCTTTTACATAGTCTTGTTTTTTATACACAATTTCTGTTGCTCTACTCAAGGATTTTTCTGTAAACTGATTTTTATTTTTACCAATGACAAACATATATCCAATCAAAGAGGCATCAATATTTCCTATACTGTAATCACATTCAGCTTTATAGAAATTAGCTTCAGTAATAAAAATTCCATTAGGGAATTTTTGCAAATATTTTTCAAAATCAACCACAACACTTTTACAATCTTGCTCTAAATAATGAGTTTTTCCAATATTAAAAGCAATTGAATCTAGTGTGATTTGTGATAAAGAAACCCCCATTGAACTCATATAATCTTCTAACCCTTGAACATTTCCTTTGTCTGTATATATTTTTTGTACAATACCTATTGCTTCTTTAGCATCAGAAGAATTTTTATCGCGCTTTATTAATTTATCAAAATACAATAAGGCATTATCATCATCTTTTTTATTGTAATAAATCAATCCTATTTTACTTAAGCAAGTATTTTCAAAGGTACTATTCGGATATTCGCTCATGAATGACTTAAAGTGCGACAAGGCCAATTCATTTTGCCCATCTTGCTGATAAGTGTATGCCAATTCAAATTTTGCTCGTTGAATATAACTTGATTTAGGATATGAATTAATAAACGTTTTTAGATCTAAAATTTTGGTCGTATATTTTTTCAATACACCTTCTGCCAAGGCTTTCTGAAACAATGCATAATCTGCACTAATCAATTTCATTTTATACGACTGTGAATAGTAATCTGCAGCATTTGCAAAATCGCGACTCATAAAATACCCATCACCAATTCTATTGAGAGCATCATTTATCTTTTTCTGATCGGCTTGAGGTTTAAAGGTCACAAATTTTCTAAACCACAAAATACTGCCTTCGTACTCCTGTAGCTTTAAATAAGAATAACCAATATTATAATTTGCATCAGAATATTCCGATTTGGCAATAGAACCAGGCTCGGCAATAAACAAAAGATAATTTTCAATAGCATCCGTATATTTTTTCAATCGATAAAATGATTCAGCTTTCCAGTATATTGATAGGGCCGAAATATTTTTGTCAAATTTATAGGTCATCGATTTATTGAAAGCAAGAATAGCATCATTAAATTCCATATTGTTAAACAAATCAACACCTCTATAATAACACACCTTCTGGTAAGCCTGTTTTAAATCGGGAGTAAGGATTTTTATACTTTCAATTGCTTCAATTGCACCTTTGTAATTTTTTGTAGTGGTGAATACATTTACCAAATAAGCATAAGCTTCGTCAACACGAATTGAGTTTGGATAAAACTTCAAATACTGCTGAAATGCTTTTGTTGCTTCATTATATGGATTGTAAGATAATTCATAACATAATTTCGCATAGTTATAAAGCGACAATTCATTTATTGATTTATCAATATTCAACTTTGATGCTTGACCAAATGCATTTCTTGCATTTTCTTTGTTATTCATTTTTAAATAACATTCTCCTAAATGATATAAACTATTTTCACTTAAAGAATCATCAACATTTGTAGCTTTAATAAAATAAAAAGTAGCATCATCATAGCTTCCCACTTTATACAATGCATATCCTAATTGATAATTATCGTTTCTTCCAATATTTTTAACATCTTTTTCATACCTTTTAAAAAAAGGAATTGCTTCTTTAAAATTGTTCTTTCGAAAATAGGACTCACCAACAATACGAGCTATTTCATAAGCTCTTTTTGTATTAGCCGAATCCAACAAAGCTGGAGCATAAGCAATAACACTATCGTACTTCCCCTGCAAATAATAAATTTGAGCAATGTAATAAGGAATTACACCACCAAAAGTTTCATTTTGTTTTAATTTATTAAAATCGGTTAAAGCTGTTTCGTAATTTTTTTCGCCATAAGCAATATGAGCGTAATAATATTTTGATGCAGAAGCATATTTGGTATCTACATCTTTAATTTCATAAAAGTCCTTTTTGGCTTCTGCGAATTTATTATCTGAAAAATAACTATATCCACGTTTGAAATAAAATTCAGCTAGCTCTTCGGTAGTTAAATCATAAATATCAACCTTTGCAAACCAATCTAAAGCTTCCTTGTATTTCTTTTTTCTATAATTATATTTTCCTAAGTAAAAATAAACCATTTTCACTTTCGGACTTTCAGGATGCTCCTTCACAAATAGTTTCAAATAAAACTCCCCATCTTTATTAAACAATTCGGAAGCACAAATAGCACGATAATACTCCGCATCTATTCTCAGTAATGAAGTTATTTCATGTGAAGCTATCGTTTTCTCAAATTGTTTTTGAGCGGCACCATATTTTTCTTTCTGAAATAACTCCAGCCCTACTTTATAATTAGCATCCTTATCGGTAACAACAATTGTTTTTTGAGATATACCAACAAGAGGAATAAATATGATGATTAAAAAAAAGATTGCCTTTAGCCTATTCATTTTTAACGAGGATATTTAGAATGATTGTAAAATTACTTAGGATAGCACCACAAACTTTTACTTGCCTTGGAAGTTATTAACGTTAGCATGTTGAAAGTATTGCGTATGATTTTCTATTATAAAACAGTTATGAAGTACTTTTAAGAACTTTTGTTTGGGTTAACTCAATTTAAACCCAATATAATTTATTATTGAAAAACAGCACTATGGCACTCGACACAATTATTAGCCTAAATAATGTTTCTATTTTTCAGAAGCACAACCTAGTTTTGGCCAATGTTACTTTAAATATTGACAAAGGAGAATTTGTGTACCTATTAGGAAAAACCGGCAGCGGAAAAAGCAGTTTACTAAAAACGCTTTATGGAGAACTGGATTTAACAGAAGGTAGTGGTGTGATAGCAGGTTTTGATCTTTCAAAGATAAAACGAAAAGAAATTCCTTTTTTAAGACGAAAACTAGGGGTTGTATTTCAAGATTTTCAATTACTTTCGGATAGAACAGTAAACGATAATTTAATGTTTGTTTTAAAAGCAACAGGCTGGAACGATAAACAGGCTATGCAAAAACGCATTCAAGAAGTACTAGAAAAAGTAAATTTAAATACAAAAGGATTTAAAATGCCTCATGAATTATCCGGAGGAGAACAGCAACGTGTAGCCATTGCTCGTGCTTTACTAAACGACCCTGAATTAATACTTGCTGATGAGCCTACTGGAAATTTAGACCCCGAAACTTCAGAAGGAATTATGAATTTATTAGTAGAAATATCTAAAAATGGAAGAGCTGTATTAATTGCAACTCACGACATTATGATGTTTGACAAATTCCCTTCAAGAACAATCAAATGTGAAAATGGGAAGGTGATTGATTCAAAAACTAGCTAAACAACTGAATTAATTGTTCAGCACTTTTTTTATTCGAAAAATTCGACAAAAGAACACCTTCTCTCTTTTGCGTTTCATTTATATCAAATGGCTCATCATACAAACGTTCAATTTCTTTAGCCATCTCTTCTGCATTATCTTTTATGATACACAAGCTTTCTAATCCTGTATTTGAAACCATTGCAGAGTTTACCAAACAATGCCTTCCATTAAATAAAGCAGCAAGTAATTTTAATTTAATACCTGTTGCCTGAAAAGTAGGCAACACATTTATATGTGCATTCTTAATTAACTCATCTATTTCTTGGGTGCTAATATTTGCTTTTAATTCAATGTTTGAACAATTAGCAATGGCATTTTTAAGTATTGTGCTTGGTTTTTTACCCGCAATTATCAATGGGACTTTTATTTTAGAAAAAACTTCATTTACTAAATACAATGCGGCTTCATTGTTTTCGCCTACTTCTAAATTCCCATGATACAAACAAAAATTCCCTCTCCCTTCTTCAATAGAAACATTCTCATTGGCATGAAAAGCAGTAATATGATAAACATTTTCATACCGCTCCGATAATTGTTTCGTATCAGCCGGAGAAATAGCTATTACCGCACTTGCGTACTTATAAACACTTTCAAAGCGTTTTAGCTTTTTTGCTTCTATTCCAAAGTATATTTTTTTGAATATCGACTTTTCAATACTCTCCAAATTATAATAATAATCGTGTTCAATATTATGAGAACGCACAATTTTAGTCCGATTACTTAAGCGAGCATCATTTAAATGAAAACAACAGTGTAATCCTTCAAACAAAACAGGATAGTTATCTCGCAATAAATTTTCAACTAATTTTTCGGATGAACGAGTTACTGCAACAAATGGTAAGGAATTTAAAAGTAAAGCTTTGCTCATTTTACGTTTATAGTAATGCACTTTTTCACATATACTTTCTAATGTTCTTGCCTCTGCCCTACCATACTCAAAGCAATGCAAATGAATTTTTATGCCTGCTGCATGTAGTGCTTTTATTTTATAATAAACATCAATAACTCCACCATAATTAGCAGGGTAAGGAACATCAAATGAAATAATATGTAAATGTTTTTCCGACATTTTTTATTTATAAAAATTTTGAATATACCTCAATCAGCTGTTTTTCTTCGTTTTCCCAATTTAAAATTTCGGCTGCAATTGTACAGTTTTTTTTCCATTTAGTAAGCATCGTTTCATTGCAAAGTATTTCATTCATCTTCTGGGCAATATCCTCAGGCTTATGCGATTGAATACAATCACCCACCTCATATTTTTCGATTATATTTTTTATTTCAAACAAGGGTGAAGCTAAAACTGGCACTCCTGCATGAATATAGTCGAACAGCTTATTAGGCAAGCTATATTTATAATTAATATTTGTATCCTTATCCAAGGTAAGTCCTAAATTGGCATGATGTGTATATTGTAATAATTTTTCGAAAGGAACTTTTCCAACAAAAAACACCTTGTCTTTCAATTTTAGTTCTTTCACTAATTGGTGCAACAAATCAATTACATCACCGCTTCCAACAATCATCAATACTGCATCATTCACAAATTGCATTGCCTGAACAGCTTCTTCGGCACCTCTATCAATATTGATTCCTGCTCCTTGTAAAATAATAATTTTCTTATCTGTTGGTATTCCTAGTGCTTGTTTAGATGAAGGTTGTAATTTTGATTGACTCGCTAAAGGAGGAATATTTCTTAAAACATTTACCTTAACTTTATATTCTTGGCTGTAGATATCGGCAATTGATTGATTTACGGTAAATACATATTTTAGTTTCGGGAAAATAAAACGTTCTAAATTTTTCCAAATTTTTTTTTTGATAAGATTCGTTTGTAGCTCCGGAACCTCACAAAATAATTCATGACTGTCATACACCAGTTTAGCACCTTTTAATTTTGAAATAAGAAAATTTGGCAATAATGTATCTAAATCGTTTGCTACCAGCACATCTGCTTTATGAAATAACAAATAAAAAAACAGTCTTTTTTGGTATTCAAGATAAAACAAAGGGCCTTTTTCAAACAATAAAAACATACGTTTGGTTGTATATGTTCTTGACTGCAAAAATAAACTTTTACGCTGTTTACGACCAACCAAAGTAACATCATAACCCATTTGTTGCAAACTAATGCATACTTTGTGCACACGCTGATCGGTGCTTAAATCATTAATTACTGAAACAATAGCCTTTTTCATTCTTATTTTTGCTTTGCGAAGATAACAATTCTGCAATAAGATATAAGCACCAGAGTATGAATAACTTTTAGGCTACTATATTGCATTTTGAAAAAGGAATATTGAATTTTGACATGTAAACAATAACGATGATTATTCAAGAAAATTATTCATTAAAAAAATTAAACACATTTGGAATAGATGCAAGTGCTAAATACTTTGCAACAATTTCTAATACCGATGAGTTTAAGGAAATACTTTCCGAGGAATCATTTAATGACATTCCAAAATTAATTTTAGGAGGTGGCAGTAATTTATTGTTTACAAAAAATTTTGATGGAATAGTTTTAAAAAACAATTTAAAAGGAATAACACTTGTAAAAGAAAACGAACAACAAGTATATATTAAAGCTTCTGCTGGAGAAGTATGGCATGAATTTGTGATGTATTGCATTAATAACAATTATGCAGGCTTAGAAAATTTATCTTTAATTCCAGGCTGTGTGGGCGCAAGTCCAATGCAAAACATTGGTGCTTATGGTGTAGAAATAAAAGATGTATTTTATGAATTGGAAGCATTAAATGTTAAAGATTTGAGCCTTCGCACATTTACGAATACTGATTGTAAATTTGGATACAGAGAAAGTGTTTTTAAAAGAGAGTTGAAAAATCAATACATCATCACATCTGTTACTTTTAAGTTAAACAAAACACCAAACTTTAATACTAGCTACGGAGCTATTGAACAAGAACTTGAAAAGATGGGTGTTAAAGAATTAAACATTCAAGCCATTAGTAAAGCTGTTTGTGCTATTAGAAGCAGTAAACTGCCTAATCCGGAAGAGATAGGGAATGCAGGAAGCTTCTTTAAAAATCCGGAAGTAAGTAAAAATAAGTTTGAACAATTAAAATCCAAATTTCCAAACATTGTTGGTTATGAATTAGAAAATGGCAATGTAAAGTTGGCTGCTGGATGGTTAATAGAACAGTGTGGATGGAAAGGAAAAACACTTGGCGATGCGGGGGTTCACAAACTTCAAGCATTGGTATTAGTGAATTATGCTAATGCTTCAGGAAATGAAATCTATGATTTATCCGAGAAAATCATTGCTAGTGTAAAGCAAAAATATGATGTAGCATTAGAACGGGAAGTGAATATAGTTTAAGCTTCCCTTACCCCATTAAATACTTCGTTTTAATCACATTCAAATGATGATTAGCATGACCAGCAATCATAAATAAGATAGCTCTTACTGAAGCCTCATTATTATTAGCGGTACCTTGTTGCGACAATGTTTCTTCATCAAAATGTTTAAACAAAGCTAAATTTGATTCACGAACAATTGCAAATTCATGTGCAATATCATATAAGGTTCGATTGTTATAATTTGAATTTACTACATACTCATTCTCATCAAATCCAGGCAAATGGGTTTGATCTTTTCTTGCAAATCGCAGAGCCCTATATGCCATAATACGTTCGGTATCGATAATGTGTCCTAACACTTCTTTGATTGTCCATTTACCGGGAGCATAAGCAAAATTTTCTTTTTCTTCAGGAATTTCCGAGATGATTGCTTGTATATCAATAACTTGATTTTCTAATTGTTTTAAAACATTATCCCCTTTTACTAAGCTAATATAGTGAGTGTAATAAGCAGGATGTTCCGATGATTCTGGACGTTTCATAATCATTTTTTTAAATTTTTTCTAGCTCTGACTTTACAAAATCGGCTAATTCTTTTACATACGATTGTGAAAAATCAAACTTCACTCCTGCTGTTTTATAAATTTCAGGAATTGATTTTGTATACCCCAAGCGTAATGCTGCTTCATATTTATTCAAAGCATCTTCGGGATTATTTTTGTAATTGCGCCATACTGCAATTGCACCTAGTTGTGCCATTCCGTATTCAATATAATAAAATGGAACTTCAAAAATATGCAACTGACTTTGCCAACCTCTTTCTCGAACAGCTTCTAAACCCGTATAATCATAAATAGTTGAACTAAACTGAGAAATCACATTTTTCCATTCAGCCATACGCTCTGCAACCGAATGTGTTGGATTTTCATATACCCAATGTTGAAATTTATCTACTGCTGCAATCCATAATAAAGTACGTAACGATTTATCTAACTGCTCTTTTTTAGCACGTTTTAAATCATCTTCATTTTTAAAAAACACATCCCAGTGTTCCATTGAGATTAATTCCATCGACATAGAAGCCAACTCGGCTACTTCACTTGGCGTACTTTTAAAATCGGTAATTTCCATATCACGTGTAACAAACGAATGAATTGCATGACCTCCTTCATGTACCATTGTAACTATATCGCGGTGCAAACCTACTGAGTTCATGAAAATAAATGGAACACCTATTTCGTACAAAGGGTAATTGTAACCACCGGGAGCTTTTCCTTTTCGTGAATCTAAATCAAGATGACCCATTGCTTTCATAATTTCTAAATACTCACCATACGATTTTCTTATTTTATAAAAACACTCAATTGATTTGTCCGTTAATTCTTTCCCATTTTCAACAGGCTTTAAAGGAGGTTTCCCTTCTAAATCTACATCACCGTCCCAAGGCTTTAAAACATCCAGGTTCAAAACCTCTTTCCTTTTTTTATCAGCCACTTCTGCTAGTGGTAAAATTTCTTTCGATATAGATTGATGAAAATTATAACAGTCATTCACGGTATAATCAAAACGACCTAGCTCCTCAAATTTATAATCGCGATAATTTTTAAATCCTGAATTTAATGCTACTTGATGACGCAATTGAATTAAATTAGAAAACAATTCATTCAGTTTATCTACATCTACACTTCTTCTCTCTTGAATTTTACAGTATACTTCTTCACGAATTTTTCGATTAACATCTTTCAACAAGCTAGAAGCCATCTGCAAGGTTAGTTCTTTTCCTTCCCAATCAATAGTCATAGCAGCAGTGATAGCGCCAAATTTTTGTGACTCGGTTGCTATTTTTGTTTGTAAAGGAATATTTTCATCGCGGTAAAGCTCCAATGCTTTTTTTATACCTCTAATATAAATAGCATACTTACTTTGGTCTAACTGAACAATGTACTCTGAAGCAATAAACTTTTTATTAAGCTCATTTCCAAAAGGAGCTACATATGGTTCAATTTTTTCAACAAAAAAATTGTACGAATTAGTCAGCTCCTCATTTGCTGTATCGCAAGTCATTTTAATATAGCGCCAAGCTAAATCTTCACTTAACACAGCTTCTAACTCACTTCTATCCTTCAGCCATTTCTCAAGCTCCTGAACATTATTAATTGATCTGTTTTTTAAATCAATAAAATAAGATTCAACTTTAGCCCAAGAATCAATTGTTAACTCTTGTGGTAAAAATGCACGAATAGGTTTAGAGGGAATAATAATATCTTTTACTTCCATAATTTATTTTGATACAAATTAGCAATACCGATAAACAAAAAAACCGTGCTTATGCAGCTCCGGTTTTTCTAACGCCTTGTGTTTTCACTTTGGCACTAGCAGTTTTTACAGGTTTATTTTCTTTTAGTTTAGATGCTGTAGTTGCTTTAGTTTTTGTTTCAGCATTTGCTTTCACTTTTGGCTTAGCATCTTCTGTAGCTTCTTCTTTTTTATCAAGCAAACCTTCTTTTTGAAGTAGGTTATACCACATCAATACTTTTTTAATATCAGAAACATACACTCTTTCTTCATCGTATTCAGCAAAAACTGATTTAAAATATTTTTTCAATTCCGCATCAGCTACTTTATGATCAATACAAGCTGCTCCTTTTTCGACATCATAAATTTTTTGAAATACTTCTTTCAAAGGAACATCATCGTCTGTTGAGTATATACTCACATCTTCACGAGCACTTACTCTGTTTGTAGAATATGCTGGTACTCTTTTTTTATCTATTAACGACTCTACAATTAAACCGTTTTTTGTTTGAGCAACAACTTTGTACAACCCACTCATTCCTGAAATTGATATAATTCCGCTTAAATCCATAATTAATTTTTCTACTTGTTAAACTTCTGTTTTTTTAGACTACAAATGTAAAAAATAATATTACTTCGTAATCATTAATTTTTGATTATAGGTTTTGCTACCTACGGTAACCGAATAATAATAAACACCATCTGCAAAACTCGAGAAATCAACGGCATAGGCATGAGCACCTTGCTGCACTTTTTCTGAAGCGATTACTTTCAATTCTTTACCGGTAATATCATACAATTTAATGTTCACCATTTCGGGTTGGCTTGTTGTAAATGCAATTACTGAATTTCCTGAAGTAGGATTTGGGTATACAGCAACTGTATTATCAATCATTGTATTAGCACTTACATTAGTGGTGAATAACCCATCGTACATTACTTGTGCATTCCCTGCACTTGTTTGAATATCCGTTAAATCATCACCAGCAATTAAAGCAAAAGCAACTCTAACCGAATCGCCAGCAATAATGGTAAATGGACCAGAACTAACCACATCAATTACATCGGCACCTGCACCACTCATTCCTGCATTTGCTCTGTTAGTAGACAATGTAAGGTATTTTTCATCGGTTGTATAACCATCTGATAAATCGGCACCTCCGCCTCCACCAGCAAAATTATCAACAGCATAATGCACTACAGGCGCAGTGCTAGTTAATAATTTAATTCCACAATATTTGCCAGCTGTTCCAGTGTAATAAGCATAACCCATTTTATTAGCTGCATCAAACTCAGCACGATTAGAACCATACGTAGCGGCATCAATATCCCAATCTGCAAAAATTCCTGCATATAAGTTAGAAAGAGTTGATGCTCCTGTGTTTTTAATATCGTATTGTATAATTACATATTTTCTGTTCCCGGCAGTACTCCACGCAAATGCTTTATGACCAACAGAAACAGGAATAGGATTAGCAGAACCTGCATCATTAAATCTACCATCTACATCAAATTCAGAATAAACAGCAGGAATAATTTGACGAGCAGAAGAAATTGATACAAAATCAGCATCAGCAGCTGCGCCTGAACCCCTAACTCCATCGGACACCTGATTAATACTTGTGCCAATCATTAATCCTGCTTCATACAATAAAGAACCTGCTCCCATGTAATTAAATCCTAAACCTCCTGCTTGTCCGTATTGGCTATATCCAACTCTACCATTACTTCCTATTGAAGTAGCTACATCATTAATAGTAATGTTTACATAATCCACATTTACAACCACATTAAAAAATTCAGCTGCAGTATATCCTGTAGCAGCATCGGTATATGTAATTTTAAATGGCACTGAAAAATTTTGTGGGGTATTTACATTTATTTTAATTGTAAAAGGGTCAGCATTATTATCGGCAGTTCCTAATGTGGCAATAGCCCCTAAAGTGGTTGTTCCATCAATAACAGTAACAAATCCAGAAGTACTGGTTAATGTTGCAATTAAATTGGTAGTTGCACCTAAATAGTTGGTATAAGTTCCTCTCATCCTTAATGTATCGCCAATAACAAAAGTATTATCGTTATTATCGGTAATGGCACGCGTATTCATCAAAACTGATGGAGATAGGGGGTTGGTAATAGCTTTGAACATATTTACTCTACCTGTACCTAATTTATTGTTATAAATAGGGCTTTGAGAAGGGAAAGGATCTGTTGTAGTTTTTAAACGCTCACCCACCTGTAAAGCAGTATAAGAAGGATAAAACGATTTAATAATAGCAGCAACTCCTGCAGCACAAGGTGATGACATTGATGTTCCTGTGTTATTCATATATCCACCACCAGAATATGTACTATAAATACCTTCGCCTGGAGCTCCGACATCAACAGTATAATTATAATTTGAAGAAGCAGATCTTCTATCATCTGTTTTAGTGTTTGAAACGCTAATTACATATTGGTATGCGGCAGGATAAAATGCTTCATCAATACCATTGTTTCCGGCAGCAGCAACTACAAGCGCATTTTTATTAAATGTAGCATAGTTAATTACATCTTGTCCAAACTGACCACCACCAGCACCGCCCCAAGAGCAGTTAATAACAGCACAACCATGATCAGCCGCATAAGTAATACCTTCATAAGCAGCAGTTAATGAACCAGCAGCATTTGCAATTTTTACTGGTAAAAATTTACAGTTAAAGCCAACACCAGCTACTCCAATACCATTGTTCGTACTTGCAGCAGCAATACCACTCACGTGTACACCATGCGCATTACCTTGCCAAGTAGGGTCATTATCTGCCATTCCTACATCCCAACCTCTAAAATTATCTATAAAACCATCTCCATCGTCATCAGCACCATTGATTGGATCAGCATAATTGTATTTTATATTGTACCTTAAATCATTGTGTAACAATTCAACTCCTGTATCAGTAATACCAATTACAACATTTGTATCGCCACGTGCAGTAGTAGTATTTACACCCCAAGCATTTTCTGCTTTAATATTTGTCATGTACCATTGATTACCAAAACTTGCATCATTTGGAGTATAAGCCAATTGAGGGATATAATGAGGTTCTACATATTCAAATAATCTTAAACCAATAAATTTATTAATTACTTTTTCTAATGAAACACTAGAAGAGTATTTAAATTCATACATCAATGTTAAATCAACCAAACGTTCACCTCTTTCATTCTCCATTTTTTCGGGTTGTTTTGCATTTGGAAATTTTTTCATCAATTGCACCCCACCAATAGTATTATATAATTGGTTAAATGAAGAAATAGCAATTGTATTTACGCTACACCATTGACGATACTGAGGCAAAACCTTTACAATGATTGTTTTTTCCATGTAATCGGAATGTTTTACATTTTCGGGAAATACAAAGTTAGATTGTGCATTTGCAAAAATGGATGCAAGTAACATTAATAAAAATGCACTTGTTTTTTTGGTAAATTGTAGCATTTGTATAATTGGTTTTAAGATTAATATACTGCAATATACAAATGTTTTTCAGAAAAACAAATAGTCTTAAAACAAGGGGATTTCGGGTAAAAAGCGATACGTATTTTGATGGTAATCCATCTCGCAACAGTAATGATATAGTCCATTGGTAACAACCAAATAATTGACTTTAAATACCATATTATAAAGAGCTATTTGATGAAATGTGTCTTGCGAAATTTTAACTTCGGGAGCCTTGCATTCTACCATTAAATAAGGCTTACCTTGCTTATTATAAACCAATATATCGGCTCGTTTTTGCAATTGATTATATTTTAAACCTATTTCGATGGTAATTAACGACTGTGGATAATTTTTTTCCTGAATTAAATACTGGATAAAATGCTGACGAACCCACTCTTCAGGGGTTAAGACAAGGTATTTTTTGCGAATAGAATCAAAAATTTGAACTTTTGATTCAAACTCTCGAATTTTAAAAGGGTACTGAGGCAAATTGAGTTCCTGCATTTACTATGCGAAGTAAAAAAGAAATCACTTCAACACCATAGATAGTTATTAAAAATTCTCAACATCCACTACTTTCAATCTTCATTATTTGTATTTTCGTTGCTATGAAGAATAAAGAAGACATTGTTCAAAATTGGCTCCCACGATATACAGGAACTTCACTCAATGAATTTGGGAATTATATTTTGCTTACCAACTTTAACAAGTATGTAAAAAAATTTGCCGATTGGAACAATGTTGAAATTAAAGGTATTGATATGCCGATGCCTAATGCCACAGCAAATGGAATAACAATTATCAACTTTGGAATGGGAAGTGCAAATGCTGCTACAATAATGGATTTATTAAGTGCAATTAGTCCGAAAGCAGTTTTATTTCTAGGAAAAT
>JAEUTT010000090.1 GCA_016787165.1 Bacteroidia bacterium
TATTGTTTAAATAAAAATCCATCGTACTTAAACAGCCCTGCATCACAGCCAATCCAGATATATCCAAAATCATCTTGTAACACTCTGTAAATTTCATTTGAAGGAGCTCCATTTTCATCATTTATTCCATAAAAAGAGGGGTGTTGCGCTTTTGTTAAGAGCGAAAAAAGGACAAATAATATTAAAAATAGATGTTTCAGGATTGAAATTTTTTCGAAAAATACAACTAATCCAATTATTGGAAACTTTTTGTTTGTTTAATTGTTATTTAAGAACAGTAATTGTGAAAAATTTGACTAAAATCATGATTTATTATATGCTGAATTTAATATCTTTGATAACTCTAAAATACTTTTAAATAATGGAAAAACAATATGATGTAATTATAGCGGGTGGCGGTTTAGCCGGATTAACCCTTTCTATTCAATTAAAAATGGCTAACCCCACGATTTCTATTTTAATAATGGAATATAGAGATACGATTGCTCCTGTGGCAGCCCATAAAGTAGGCGAGTCTACTGTAGAATTGGCCACACATTATTTTAGAGAAGTATTAAATTTAAAAGGATATTTAGAAGAGTTTGAGTTACCAAAACATGGTTTACGTTTCTTTTTTACAGATGGTAAAAAGGATGAATTGTCAAATAGGGTTGAGTTAGGGCCTCGTTTAAAACTTCCTGTTCCAAGTCATCAGCTGGATAGAGGAACATTTGAAAATTATTTGGAAAAGCATACAAAATCACTTGGTACCGAATTTATGTTGTCGGCAAGAGTGAAAGATGTTGAGTTTGATTCAAACGGACATACCGTTATATTTAACCATGTTGATGAAGAAAAACGATTAAAAGCTCGTTGGGTAGTTGATGCTACTAGTCGTTTTAGTTTATTGAAAAGAAAATTAAAATTTGAGAAAAAAGCACCACATGATGTAAATGCTGTATGGTTTCGTGTAAAAGGTGTTGTAGATATTGATGAGTGGAGTGATAATAAAAACTGGAAAGAATTTTTAGCTCCAAAATTAAGATACTTGAGTACGGTTCACTTTATTGATAAAGGTTATTGGTTATGGGTAATTCCATTGGGCTCAAAAAATACAAGTATTGGAATAGTTGCAGACCAAGATATTCATCCTTTTGATACAATTAATACGTATGAAAAGGCTGTGGCATGGGTGAAAAAATTTGAACCTCAGGCTGCAAAATATGTTTGTCCGCCAGAAGATGAATTATTAGACTTCAGAATTTTACGTCATTTTGCACATGATAGCCAGCGAATTTATTCATCTGATAGATGGGCTGTGACAGGCGAAGCGGGTGTTTTTTTGGATCCTTTTTATTCTCCGGGAAGTGATTTTATTTCGTTAAATAACACTTGGTTGAGCGATTTAATTTTAAGAGATATTAGTGGTGAAGATATTACTGTGCGTGCTCAAATTTATGAACAAACGCATTTACGTTGGTTTGAAAGCTGGTTGCCTATATATCAAGATAAATATAAATTAATGGGAAGCTCGCAAATTATGGTAATGAAAATATTCTGGGATTGGGCTATTTATTGGTCTGTACCATGTT
>JAEUTT010000098.1 GCA_016787165.1 Bacteroidia bacterium
TGACTGAAGCATGGGAAGAGATTAAGCGACATCCCAAAGTAACCGTAACCATTGATTTGTTCTTTATTGGACTTGTTTTCTTCAGAAAAGAACAAGCCAAACAACATTTTATTATCAAATTTTAGAAGGTTTAAAATCAACTAAAAAAACGTACTTTTACTTAAACTATGGCAAACCAACTTATTATTCAACTACAAAACATTGCTAAATCCTATAAAATAGGAACAGAAGTAATTCATGCATTACGTTCGGTTTCGTTAGAAATTTATAAAAATGAATATGTTGCTTTAATGGGACCTTCTGGTTCCGGAAAATCAACATTAATGAACGTATTGGGTTGTTTGGATAGCCCTTCTGATGGCGAATATATATTAAACGGAAAATCCGTAGCAAAAATGCTGGATGCCGAATTAGCTGAAGTGAGAAACAAAGAAATAGGTTTTGTATTTCAATCTTTTAACTTATTACCGCGTTCCACAACGCTCGACAATGTTATGCTTCCGTTAGTTTATGCGGGATATTCAAAAGAAGAACGTATTAAACGAGCAAAAGAAGTATTAGAGCAAGTAGGTTTAGGCAGTAGAATGATGCACAAACCAAACGAACTATCGGGTGGTCAACGTCAACGTGTTGCTATTGCTAGAGCATTGGTAAATAATCCTTCTATTATATTAGCAGATGAACCTACTGGAAATTTAGATTCTAAAACATCGGTAGAAATTATGGCTTTGTTAGAAGAAATACATAAGCAAGGAAATACCATTGTATTGGTTACGCATGAAGAAGATATTGCTCAACATGCACACCGCATTGTACGACTAAAAGATGGATTAGTAGAACGAGATTATAAAAATGAAAACATTACTCTTGTGAGTAATAGAATGAACACATTAGCTAATTAAGAGAAAACCTTGCTAACCAAATGACATTTAAAGTATATACAAAAACAGGTGATAAAGGACAAACATCCTTAATAGGTGGAACGCGTGTGCCTAAGCACCACATTAGAATTGAAAGTTATGGAACGGTGGATGAATTAAACTCATTTATCGGTTTGATACGTGATCAAACTATCGATGAACACAGCAAAACTATTTTAATTGAAATTCAAGATCGACTTTTTACCATTGGTGCTTCTTTAGCATCTGACCCTCAAAAATCAAAAATGAAAATACCTGATTTAAAAGAAGAAGATGTGATTTTACTTGAAACGGAAATGGATAAAATGGATGAATCATTACCAGAAATGAAGTCGTTTGTATTACCAGGCGGACATACAACTGTTTCATATTGCCATATTGCACGCTGTGTTTGCAGAAGAGCCGAACGAATAAGCATACAATTATCCGAAACCGAGTTTGTAGCCGAACTTGTTATAAAATATCTAAATCGATTAAGCGATTATCTTTTTGTACTATCTCGAAAACTAAGTATTGATTTAAATGCAAAAGAAATTCCTTGGAAACCAAGAATGTAAGCTAATTGGGTACTCCTTATAAACAAAAAATTAAAAACTTTCATCATTCCTTTGATTACTGAAATTAATTTTTACTTTTGCACGAAATTAGAGTGAAAAAAAAATCATAGAACTGTAACAAGAATAAAAAAATTACGTTCTATTTTCAAAAAATAAAATACTATGTACTGGACACTTGAATTAGCAAAAAATTTAGAAGATGCACCTTGGCCTGCAACAAAAGACGAATTGATAGATTTTGCAATTCGTTCGGGCGCGCCAATGGAAGTTATTGAAAACCTTCAAGAAATTGAAGATGAAGGTGAAACTTATGAATCAATTGAAGAAATTTGGCCGGACTACCCTACCAAAGATGATTTTTTCTTTAATGAAGATGAATATTAAATAAGAATTCCGCTCAATTTTGAGCGGAATTTTTTATTTACAGCATATTCTTACGTTTAAATAATGCTCCTTTAAGAATATGATATTTTAAAGAAACTTCAATTCCACCATTTAGCTTACTAGCTTGCTTATAAGAAGAAATATTTAAATCGTACGAAATACCTATCGAAAAATCTTTGACTTGATAGTACAACTGAGGTATAATTGCATCATTTAAACGATAATGTACGCCCAATGCAATTCCCGACTCAGAATAAAAACCTGTGATTTTTGTTCCATTTTTAATTCGATATCTAACTGCACAACCTGCTGTAATTTCCATATTAGGCCCTTGCATAAAATAAATAGCAGAAGGTAAAATAGAAATTTTACTTCCTGTTTTATCAAAATGCCCATTTACATTCACTACTAATTTACCATATAGTTTTTCTTCCACAGAAAAATATTTTTGTTTGGGTTGATTCAAATGATAATACGCCACACCAAAAGCAAATCGTTTATTTTCATTTCTATCCAATGTTGATTTACTATTATTATATTCATAATAAATACCTGCACCTAAATCAGCATAAAAAAAGGCGGTAGATGTGGTAGTTTCACCTGAATTAATAGTAGGATCAAAACCTTGTCCGGTATATTGGTTTGCCCATACAGCCGAATTTAAATCTGCTTTTTGTTGAGCTCCACCAATGGATAAGCCCATTGAAAATTTACTTTCTTTACTTACAGGAATAATACCTGCCAAACATAAATTAACTTGTGTTAAACCAAATTTAGAGTCACCTGCTTTATCACTAAAAAAATTAAGTCCTGCTCCTAAATGTGCTTTACGTTCATTGTAATCAAACATTGGAATATCAAAAGAGGCAGCCATGGTATTAAACTCATTTCCCATTGCCATCCATTGATTTTTATAATTTACAATTCCACGTATATAACCGTTGTAAACACCTGTTGCGCCAGGATTTAACAACTGCGGTGTTTCATTAAATTGTGAAAAATGAACATCTTGTGCATTAACATTAAGCATATAAAATAAAATGCCAATGCTAATGATTATATTTTTATATTGTTTTATTATTATCATAATTCTTATCTAACCAATGTAATATTTCCTTTTCTCTCTATTTGGGTCCCATCCGGAAGCTTACCAGATAAGCGATAAGCAAACACACCTGGATTTAATTTTTGCCCATTAAATGTTCCATCCCATCCAACAGCACGATCAGTGGTTCTAAAAACCATTTGTCCCCAACGATTGTAAACAGCAAAATCAATATCGCTTACGCTACCCAACACAAACAACATGTCATTTACACCATCATTATTAGGGGAAAAAGCAGTAGGAATACCCACTTCTGAACCTCCTTGAGGTTCTTCGGGGCGTCTAAAAACAGCAATTACATTATCTGTTTGAGCTAAATCAATAGAAACGGAATCACTAACAATAGTTGGTAATGGTGTATGATTTTGAAATTCCCAATGGTCAAAAACATAACCAGCATTAGCTGTAGCTCTAAATATAGTTTGCATACCACCAAAGTAAGTTGCATTAAAAATATAAGAAGGAGGTGTAATACTATTAATTTTTGCTATGCCAGCTCCGGCTGGTTGTACATCAAGTGTAATGGCAAATGGGCCTGTAAGTTGATAACAGTCGATCATACCTTGTGTCATTGCATTACAACGAGCTTGTATTTGAGTTTTAAAGTTATTCGCATTATTTTGCCATGTGGTATAATTTCCTCCCCAACGGTTCACTTGTTCTTGCATCTCAGGTTGTATCACCGCAATCATACTATCTAATAAAGGAACAGCAAAATTACAGCTAAGAGTAGTATTCATTAAATCCACATAACGTGCTTGATAGTATTGTTTAAACCCAGCATTTGCCATCAAAGCATTTAACACTTGTGTATGTCCTTGTCCACCAGGATTGGGTAAGCCCTCCACATTACAAGGGTCAGCGTTTGGAGAAGGGTCAGGCACACCTGTATAGTTTATATAGTGCCCTAAAATAGCATCCATATCCCATAAAGTATATCTCCATTTTTTCTTATCGCCAGCAGGATCTAAACCTCTCCACCAAGCTGTATTCCAATCCAACCAATCGGAAGTAACCAACCATGAATTAAAAACAAAATAATCAACAAAACTTTTTACATTAAATACACTATCTACATAATCGTAATTGGCTTGTA
>JAEUTT010000120.1 GCA_016787165.1 Bacteroidia bacterium
CATATTCGCCAATCCAAACATCATTTCCTACTTCTAATTTCCAAGGATATTTAATGTTCACGTGCGGCTTAATCACCACACCATTACCTATTTTAGCTCCATACAAACGCAATAAAAATAATTTTATCCCATTTATCGGAAAAGCAGAATTAATCCAAACTGCATTGGTAAAATACCAACACAAACGCTTGATTGCGTTTCCTCCTGGATGATACCAAGAATTATTGAATTTAGATAAATTGGTTTTAGTCATAAAACAAAGGTATAAAAGCTATACAAACAAATGCCTATTCTGCTCAATTATTTCAGTATTGTTTACATATGTATTTGCATAATCAAAAGCCGATCTTGATAGTTTATTGTAATCATCCTGAGTCATCCTTACTAATTCATCTATCTTTTCGGCAAAATCGCCCCTATTATCCAATGGCAAATCCCAACCAATTTTTTTCTCTTTCAAATTCTTCCATGGCGTTTGATCACTTATTATTACCGGGCATCCGGTCATCAAAGATTGCAAAATAATATGTCCAAAATTTTCGCCTTGCGTAGGCATGAATAAAAAATGATAAGCCGACAACACATCTAACACCTTATCACTTTCTACACTTCCCTTGTAAATCACTCTCACATTCTGAGGTAATGCATCCATTGCAGACTTGCATTGATTCCAGTACTCCTGATTATACACGGGTCCGTAGAAATCAAATTCTACATTTTGAGTAACACTTTTTAAGACTTGCAATGCATACAATAAATTTTTCTCGGGAGCGATTCGTGCTATATTGACTAATCGTAACACATTCTTTCCTTTTTCTCTTTTAGGGAATTCTAAAACAGTAGTTTTTTGAGGCAGATTGGCAGCAGTTCTAACTTCATATTTCTCACCTAAACTTTTTCTTATATCCTTTTTTTCGATTTCATTCGTAGCATGGAAAATTACTTTATCAAACAAATTAAGTACTTTTACTGCTCTCAAAAAAAATGCTTTTTTTGTTTTTTTTACCCCCAATGCACTCTCTGCCAACATTCCTCTAGCCGCTATTACAACACGCTTATTGTGTTTTTTTCTTAAAAAAACAAGTGGAAGTAACGTAAAGTACAACGAATAAATGCCATTCAAATACACCGTATCAAATTCTGTTTTTCGAATAATACCTTTAATTGTTTTATGAGAAAGATTTTTTTGTGAAATGTAAAATATATTTACTCCGTTTATTTGATTCCATTGATCACTTTTAACAGACGTATAGGGAGTTGTTTCGCAATAATCCGTATCACGAGTAATAATTGAAAAGTCAAATTCATCTTTAAAATGCTGTACCAAATTGGCAACAGACTGAATAGGCCCACCCGCTTTGTAACCGGGCAAATACCAATCAATGAATATTAAAACTTTTTTCTTTTGCACTTTTAAAAATATAAAAACTTTATTCAAAAATATTCAGTACCTATTCGCATCTATTCTCGACTTCGCTCGAACTGACACATATAGAGCCTCTATATTAATTTTCAATATTGTTTTCTTGCAACCAATTTTCCAAAACTATTAAATGCCACACTCTCGACCAGGTTACACTTTTATTATCCGCCATAAAATGATTCCATAAGGTAATAATCGCTGTTTCATTAAACACATCCCGCTTCGCTAATGAATACATCTTTTCTTCACAAAAAGATTTTAACTCATTTTTCATCCAATGTTTCCAAGGTAAGGTAAATCCCATTTTCGGACGATTAACAATTTCATTGGGCAATAAATCGCCTAATGAATCAACCAATAATTTTTTAGGGCTTGCTGTGCTTTTATAGTTATCGGGCAGGCCTAACACATATTCCACCAAGGTATAGTCAATAAAAGGAACACGAACTTCTAAAGCGTGAGCCATGCTCATTTGATCAGTATCTCTTAACAATACATTTTGCATGTAGGTTGATATTTCAACAATGGAGACTTGAGAAATTTCAGATTTAAGATGTAAGATTTCAGCTTCCTCGAGAATTTCAGTAACTCTATTTTTTATTACTGGAGTCCTGCTAAGAATGCTTGAAATTTGATTATCCATCAACACTTGTCGTGTAATCGGATAAAAAGAATTAAAATTAATTTTTTGTTGTTTTAACAATTCAGCAATTTTTTCGGAGGCAACACTCGGTTTTAATTTTTTTAACGTATTTGCTCCTATTCCTCTTATTAGTTGAGGAAAAGCATTTAACCACGCCTTTTTATTTAATGCTAAACTTC
Organism: Bacteroidia bacterium; assembly: GCA_016787165.1. Lineage (GTDB taxonomy): Bacteria > Bacteroidota > Bacteroidia > 2-12-FULL-35-15 > 2-12-FULL-35-15 > 2-12-FULL-35-15. The sequence continues at coordinate 2,246 of JAEUTT010000120.1, forward strand.
TTTTAAACACATCGTAACCTGCAAACAATTCATCACCACCCAAACCCGATAAAGCCATAGTAATTCCGGCATTTTTAGTTGCTTTAGACACTACATACGTATTGGGTCCATCACCACTCGGGTGATCCATTGCTTGCAAAGCATTCGGCAATTCATTAAAAAAATCTTTAGGTGTTAAACGTATTTCATAATGGTCGGTATTAAATTTTTTTGCAATCAACTGCGCATATTTTGCTTCCGAAAATTCACTTTCATCAAATGATATATTAAATGTTTTTACTTTTTCAGAAGATACTTTACTCATCAAACCTACAATGGCGCTTGAATCAATTCCTCCTGATAAAAAAGCACCGAAAGGAACATCGGCAATTAATCGTCTTTCAACCGATTTTGTAAGCAAGGTATTCACATCTTTACAAACTTCTTCATAACTCTTTCCTTTCGACTCATCGCTGATATTGGCAGTAAGCGACCAGTATTTTTTGATTTTCAACTCTTCGTTTTTCATCTCAATACAATGTCCGGGCATTAACATTTTTACTCCTTTCACAATTGTATTGGGTGCATGTACCGTTTGGTAGCGCAAATAATCAATCAAGCCATGTTCATCCAATTTTTTAGGCAATAAATCAGAAGCTAATAAAGAGCGTATCTCGGAAGAAAAGCCAAACACTCCATTGGTATAAAAATAATACAGTGGTTTTATACCCAATCGGTCACGAGCAATAAAGAGCTCTTTGTTTTGTGTATCCCAAATGGCAAATGCAAACATTCCATTGAATCGTTTTACACAATCAGCTCCCCAGCGAATGTATGCCGCAATAATTACCTCTGTATCGGTATTGGTTTGAAAAATATATGCTTGCTGATTTGAACCTGCAACCACACGTTGCAATTCAAATTTCAGTTCTTTAAAATTATATAACTCACCGTTATAAACAATTTGATATCTACCATCAAAAGATGGCATGGGTTGGTGCCCTGCTGCTGATAGGTCA
>JAEUTT010000165.1 GCA_016787165.1 Bacteroidia bacterium
TACTATTGTAGTTTTGAGACCAAAGTACTGTACCCGAAGAATTCATCTTAACGGTAACAATATCCCAATTGCTACCATTGTTAAATTTACCTAAATGGTAAATATTACCAGAAGCATCTGTTTTCATATCCACCTCATAAACAATCGTACTGTTTAAAGCTGTATTATCAGTAAGCCACATTTGATTAAAACGAGTATGTTGTGCTTTTGAATTTATCCCAATTAGGATGCTGAGTGTAAAAAGTATTATTTTTTTCATGACCTTGTATTTTAAAGATTTAATCAAAAATCAAGAAAAGAAGGTGATCGAGGGGTAAAATGATACGAAATGGGGTAAAGCTGATACGAAAAGAGTGGATTGTGAAATAAAGGAATTGAAATTAAATAAGGTTTAATCTCTTTAAAAAATCATCTTTAATGGCTCTACTAATAGGAATAGATTCATTCTCAATAATAACATATTCACTATTAACTGCGTTTATTGCGTTTATATTTACAATATATGAGCGATGCGTTAAGAAAAAGGAATCTGAAGGTAAAATCTCAATTAAATTTTTTAATGTTTCTCGGATTAAATATTTTTTTTCTTTCGAATAAAATTCAGCATAAACCCCTTCTGATTTTATATATAAAATATCTTTAAAATATATTTTCGTGTACAATGAATCTTGCTTAATAAATATTGCATCATTAAGTAATTTAATCTGTTGATTTAATTCATTTTTTTTAGGTGGTGATGTGTTTGCTGCAAAATTGTTAAGTGAAACTTCAATGGCAACATATAAATCTTCTTTTGAAAATGGTTTTACAAGGTAGCCATTGGGTTGTGCTTTCTTAGCCGACTCAATTGTCGATTTGTCGGAATAAGAAGAAATAAAAATTAAAGGTATATTATATTTTTCTCTGATATGTAGTGCTAAATCAACTCCATTTTTTTCGCCTCCAATATTTATATCCAGTAGCATAATATCAGGGTGCTGTTGTTCAAGTAGCTCAATACCTTCTGCATAATTCATTGCATATTCAGGAACTGTATATCCCAATTCACGTAAGTATTTGCTTATTGTTTCGCAAATAATAACTTCATCATCAAGAATACCAATTTTTACCATTTTTTACTTTGTATGATTTAATACGATAAAGATAATAGAAAAGCTAGCTCCGTTTTTATGATTGTAATCAATTTTTCCTTGCAACTGCCGAGCTAACATTTTAACTAATCGTAAACCAAAAGAGCCTTCTCTTTCTCCTTCGCCATCATTAGCAATTCCTGGTCCATCATCAGCAATAATTAATTTGTATGATGTTTCGTTGACTTTTGAAATGCTTATTTCTAGTGTTTTTCCTAAACCTGTTGAGTATACATATTTATAGGCATTTGACACCAATTCATTTATAATTAATCCTAAAGGTATAATCGTATCAATGTTTAAAAATACATTATCCAAATCGTATTCTTTTTTTATTGTTTGTTCGTTGTTTTTGAATCCGATTTCAATACTACTTACCAAGCGTTGTACATAATTATTTAAATTTATATTTGAAATGTCTTCGTTTTGATATAGCATTTCATGTATTAACGACATTGTTTTAATTCTACCTTGTGCCTCCGCAACTAAACTTCCTATTTCTTTATTGCTATGCAACGACTCTTGAAGTTCCAGTAGCCCAGTTATAATTTGTAGATTGTTTTTTACTCGATGATGAATTTCTCGTAAAAGAACTTCTTTTTCTTTTAACGACTTGTTAATTAGATTGTTTTTCTCTTCTAACTTTTTGTTGTTTTTTTTGTTTGACCAAAGAGCATATAGTAGTATTAAAGCTCCTAAAATTGATATAATAAACAATAAGACAGAGTAAAACATTCGTTGTTTTGTTTGTTCAATTTCAAGTTGTTTTTTTTCATTTTCAACATTTAGTAAGGCAATTTCTTTTTCATTTTTTTTTACATTGTAAATTATTTGTTGCTCATCCAATGACTTCCTGCTTTCTATATTGAATATACTGTCTTTTATTAATTTGTGGTTTTTGTTTGCTATTAATGCTTCCTTGTAATTACCTATTTTTTCATAGCATTTTGCAAGTAATTCGTATGACGACTGTGTAATTTCTCTACGTTGAACTTGTTGAGCTATTTCAATGCTTTTTTTTGAAAATTCAATTGATTTTTGATAATTATTTGTGATATAATAGATTTCTGAAAATTGACTGTAAGCATAAGTGAGTGTATGAGAATCGGGATGTTTTTTTAGCCATTCGAGAGACAACTCTAAATATTCTAATGCTTCTTTGTATTCTTTTTTATCTTTCAAGATTGATGCTCTGTTGATATAGTTTGCTGAAAATTCATTTTCAATATTGTTTGTTTTGATAAGATTATATGCGCTATCAACGTAAGCTGTTGCTTCGTTTAATTGTCGTAAGTTTTGGTAGGTGATGGAAATATTTGTAAAGCTGTATAAAACACCCAAGTTGTCATTTTGTTTTGCTTTTATTTGAAGTGATTTAAAATACCACTTTAACGCTTCTTTATATTCTTTTTTTACTCGATGAATAAGCCCGATATTATTGTAAACTTTTGCTAATGTTTTGTTACTGTTGTTATTGTCTTTTAGTGTTCCTATAAGTTTAGCACAATCCAGATAATATTTTAGGGACAAATTATAAAATCCTTCGGTATAATAGGCGGCTCCAATATTGAGTAAAACATTGGCTGCACCTAATGAATCTAAAAGAATGATTCGTTTATTATACGATTGTAAATAATAATATACAGCACTGTCGTAATTACCCGCAATGTCATAAGCAAGACCGATTCGATTGTACGAAGTAGCCTCTGTTGGTGTATTATTTGTTTTTATTGATAAGCTTAATGCTTGCTTTGCAAGTGTTAATGCTTCTATTGGGTTGTTAATATTTATTTCCCAACTTAATTCATTTAATACATCAATTTTTGTTTGAGTAGATATGTTTTCTTTTAGCTTGTTTTTTAAGCTATCAATATAGCCTATTGAAAAGCTTGAATAAGAAGATAGGACTATAAGTAAGTTTAGTAATAGTTGTTTCATTTACCAATTAAAAATATCTTCTTTTACTAAAGGTTGTTCATTTTTTCGCCAACTAAAACCTTTTAGCTTAAATTCCTTTAACTCTATTTG
>JAEUTT010000179.1 GCA_016787165.1 Bacteroidia bacterium
CATTTAAAACAGCAACCAAATCACGTGCAACACCTACATGCGAGGCAGCATCAGCACGATTAGGAGTTAAGCCTATTTCAAATGTATAATCTTCTTCTATTTTCGGAAACCCGTTTATTTGAGAAAAATAATCTTTAGCAGGCATCCCAACTGTAGCATTAGCATCTAACACCATTATTCCTGCATGTGAGTCACCTAATCCGATTTCATCTTCGGCACATAACATGCCTTCGGATACAGCGCCTCTAATTTTTGATTTTTTAATTTCAAATGGCTCTCCTGTTATTGGGTATAACATTGCTCCTACTGTGGCTACAATTACTTTTTGTCCGGCAGCTACATTAGGTGCGCCACAAACGATACTTAACAATTCGCCTGTTCCAATATCAACGGTAGTTAAACTCAACTTGTCGGCAGCCGGGTGTTTCTCTTTGGTTTTTACTTCGCCCACTACCATTCCCTTCAATCCACCTTTAATGGTTTCTGTTTTTTCTATGCTTTCTACCTCCAAACCACATCCGGTAAGTAATTTACCTGCATCTTCTGCTGATAAATCTATATTTACATATTGCTTAAGCCAATTGTATGAAATTTTCATCGTATACTATTTTAAGGAAGCAAAAATAAGAAATTAAGCCATAAATAATACATCTAAACAACACTGTTCATAATATTATTTGAGAATAAAGGCTTTTAAAATTATAATTGTAAAAAAATCTGATTTGTGAGGATGTAAATTTAGCACTGTTAACATATTTTGAACTTCGAAGAAATATACCATGAACATAAAACTTTAGTTTTTAACTTAAGTTTGCAATACGTTCAAAACACAGAAGATGCTGAAGAAATCACTCAAGATGTATTTGTAAATATTCACCAATCTTATCATACATTTAACAAAAAATCAAGTTTAAAAACTTGGATTTATAGAATTACCATTAATAAATCCATTGACTTTATAAAAGCAAAAAATCGAAAAAAAAGATTTCATTTTATTACATCACTTTTTTTTGAAGATGGCAGTGATTTAAAACATGACTCTCCTACATTTAATCATCCTGGTGTTTTATTAGAACAAAAAGAAGCAAGCATAGCGCTTTTTAATCATATTAACCAGCTAGCAGATAAGCAAAAAACAGCATTAATTTTAAATAAAATAGAAGGGAAAACAGTAACCGAAACTGCCGACATTATGGGGGTAAGCTACAAAGCTGCAGAGTCGTTAATACAAAGAGCAAAAAACAATCTTGCAAAAAAAATTAACCCAAACGAAGGAAACAAACTATAATATCGTCTAACAAACTGTACAATATGAAAGCAGAAAAAAATATCGATTTTTTAAAAACATTGGGGCATATTAAAAAAGTAGATGCTCCCGAGTTTTTATTGACTCGAATTAAGCAAAAAATTGCCAATACCTATGCCAATTCGTTTTCACCTCGAATTGCTTGGTCGATGGCTACCGGATTTGTAATCATCGTAGTTTTAAATATTGGGATTGCAATAAAAACAACTCCACAAAACAATAAAGAAACTACTATTGTAGAAGCAATGAATTTATTACCAACCAATGCCCTGTACAAATGAATAAAGTAAAACTATTAGCAATCATTTCTGTTGGCCTATTGGTATCAAACATCCTAATAGTTGTTTTGCTGTTCAATAAAAGCGACAAACATCCTCCAAGACATGGAGGACCAAGAAACATTATTATTGAAAAACTACATTTTGATGAAACTCAAATAACCGAATACGACCAACTGATTCAATGGCACAGAAGCGAAATTGATAAAAATGAGCATCAAATGATGGCACTTAAAAATCAACTGTATTCATTATTAAAAGAAAATGCATCTTCTGAAAAAAAAGACTCACTGATAAATGAATTAAGTTTATTACAAAAGCAAATTGAGAATGTTCATTACAAACATTTTTCTGATATTCAAAAAATGTGTAAGGCTGAACAACAAGAAGCATTTAATTCACTAATCGAAGAAATTGCTATCTTATTTTCTCCACCACACCCTCCCGGAAAAAAACCAAGAAGATGAAACAATATGTTTTAATTTTTAGTGTGTTATTTTTAATAAATACTGGTTTAGTTTGGGCACAAAACAAAGAAACAATACACCTCAATATTGAGCCTTATTTTGGAAATAAAAAATTAAGCACAGCAACTTATTACCCGTTGAAAAATGGCGATAGTATTCAAGTAGAAATATTTAAATTTTATATATCAAACATTCAATTATTAAATAACAATCAAGCAGTTTACACTTTAAACAACAGCTACCATTTAATTGACTTTTCAAATTATCAACCAATTGGCAATAAAATTACAATTCAAACTGATGTAACTTTTAATCAACTAAAATTTCAATTGGGAATAGATAGTTTAACCAATGAGTCAGGTGCTATGGGTGGTGATTTAGATCCTACAAAAGGAATGTATTGGGCTTGGCAAAGTGGCTACATCAATACAAAAATTGAAGGAAAAAACAAATCAACACAAGATAAAACAACTAATTTTCAATTTCATTTGGGTGGTTATTTACCTCCATTTAATTGCTTGCAAACAGTGCTGATAAATCTAAAAAAAGAAGCAATTATCAATTTAAAAATGGACTTATCTCTTTTATTGAATGAAATAGACTTTAAAACACAACATCACATCATGTCACCTAGCAAAGAGACTGTTATTATTTCCGAAAAAGCATCAAAAATATTTAGCAAAATAGAATAATGAAAAAGGCAAGCATCCTGTTTTTTATCCTTGCTATTACATTTGTTGCCTTTAGAGCAATGAACGAATATACATTTCATATTCCGCCAAAATGGCCTCAACCTGAATATAATTTTAACAACAATCCGTTATCATTTGAAAAGATAGAATTGGGAAAAGCATTGTTTTATGACCCTATTTTATCAAGAAACAATGCCATCTCCTGTGCCAGTTGCCATTCACAATACAATGCGTTTACACATGTTGACCATGCTTTAAGTCATGGCATTAACGATAAAATTGGCACACGCAACTCTCCAACCTTAATGAATTTAGCATGGCACAAAAC
>JAEUTT010000189.1 GCA_016787165.1 Bacteroidia bacterium
CACTATTCTCATCTAATCTTCCAACGGGATAAACATCTTTAGGAAAAGGGAAGCCCAATTCGCCCAAGCACTTTTTCTTTTTATGAGAAGAAGTGAATTGGGAAATCATTTTATAAGGCTTATAAATAATGTAATAATTCATAATGCTCAAAAATAGGCATTATAATACTATAATTCAGTGGTGGTAAGTGCTTTTTTATAAAACTGTAGCACTCGTTCACGAGCAAATTTATGCTCAACAATTGGTGGAGGATAGGTTAATTCTTCAAATTCAGGAACCCACTTTCGAATGTATTGTAATTTTTCATCAAAGCGTTTTGTTTGTTCATACGGATTAAAAACTCTGAAATATGGGGCTGCATCACAACCACTACTTGCTGCCCATTGCCAGCCTCCATTGTTTGCCGACAAATCAAAATCAATCAATTTTTCGGCAAAATAAGCTTCTCCCCAACGCCAATCAATTAATAAATGTTTTACTAAAAAACTTGCTACTATCATACGAACTCTATTGTGCATAAACCCCGTGGTATTTAGCTCTCTCATTCCAGCATCTACAATCGGATAACCTGTTTCCCCTTTGCACCAAGCATCAAACTCTTGTTCATTATTCCGCCATTGAATACGGTTGTATTGTTTTTTAAATGCTCCTTCTACAACATAAGGAAAATGAAACAAAATCATCATATAAAATTCTCGCCAAATTAATTCATTCAGCCATTGATCGTTGAGTTTTTTTGCTTTTACGGCTAATGCACGAATACTCACCGTACCAAAACGCAAATGAACACTTAATCTGCTTGTACCTTCAATAGCAGGGAAATTGCGCAATTGATCGTACTTTGAAATTAATTTTTCATCAAGTTGAGGAGAAGAAAATTTCAACCCTGTTGAACTAAAACCTATAACAGATAAATTAGGAAATGAGAATGCTTTTGTTTTTAAAAAATTAGAAAAATATTTTTGAGTAGGATATGCTGTTAAATAAAACTCGTTCAATTTTGCTTTCCATTTACGCATGTAAGGAGTAAATACAGTATAGGGCAAACCATCTTCTTTGGTGATTTCGGTCTTTTCAAAAATCACCTGATCCTTAAAAGTATGAAATGTACAATTGTTTTTTTCTACTAATTCTTGTATTTCTTTGTCGCGTTTTATCGCATAAGGTTCATAATCATGATTCGTATAAATTGCTTTTATAGTATATTCATCAAGTAGTTGTTTGTAAATTTCTAACGGTTTACCATGGCAAACCAGCAATGAAGAACCCATTGCCTCTAACTCATTTTTTATATTCAACAATACTGAATGAATAAATTCAACTCGTTTATCTTTTTTATTTTCAAGCTTTCCCAGTATTTCTGAATCAAAAATAAAAATTGGTAAAACAGGCAAGCCACTTTTTAATGCATGATATAAACCCGCATTATCATTTAAACGCAAATCCCTACGAAACCAAAAAACAACACAATCCACTTTTTTCATAATGTTTAACTTTATACAAATTTAATTAAACATTAATTTTTTGAAGAAAAATCTTTCAGTTCTTCCATTAGGCGTTTACGCGCCAAAAAAATTCTACTTTTAACTGTACCTATTGGCAAATTTAATTCATCTGCAATTTCTTTGTATTTAAATCCATCATTATAACGAGTAAACGGAATTTTGTAATCTTCCTCCAATTCATTTATCGCTTTTTCTATTTGTTTTTGATTTATTTGTGATTCGGCATTAGGACCGTTTACTCCCGAAACGGGTTTTACAAAACTCAAATCATCAGTCTGTTGTATAATTTGTCGGGTTTTCACCGAACGTCTGTATGAATTAATAAATGTATTTTTCATAATGGTGTATAACCAAGCTTTTAAATTACTTGCATCTGCAAATTTGTCTCTGTAAGTTAACGCTTTTAAATATGTTTCTTGAACAAGATCTTGCGCTTCTTCTGCATTGAGCGTTAAACTATATGCAAAATTTTTCAGTGGTGTACGCTGATTAATTAGCTGTTGGTTGAATTCTATTGCTGTCATGGTATGTTGTTTTTTAGGTTGTTGTAATTTTGTTTAACAAATGTAGCAAATAATTAAACAGAATAACAAATTTTGTTTAATTATTTTCATTTATTATTAAACAGAATAAAAACAACAAAGCAAAAAAAATGCGCTCAAAAGCGCAATTTCATGATAATCAATCACTTAACTAAATCTGCTTCAAAAAATCCTCGGGAGATTTAAATAATTTGATGTTAGTGGGTGCCTTATCGGTAAGGCCCGCCAATTGAACTCCTGAAAGAAGTATTTTTTGCTTAGAAAAAGATTTTGATAAGTCTTTTAAATAACGGGCGGGATCAGCCATTTTATGAGTAAAAACAGAAACTAAATATTCTGGCTTACGAATCTCAACCACTTTTTGTAAATCAAGGTAAGGAATAGATTGTCCCAAATAAATTACATGATGGCCTCTTTGTTTTAATAAGTATGAAATATATAATAAGCTTAATTCATGCAATTCCAAATCAGGTAAAAACAACACAAATCGTTTCGAGTCACTTATTTCAGGCATCACAATACCATCAATAGCAACTATTAATTTTTGACGAATTAAATTTGAAATAAAATGTTCTTGTGCAGGATTTATGCTTCCTGTTTGCCACATCACACCTATTTTATTTAAAAAAGGATAAATCACTTTTTCAATCGTATGCGAAAATCCGTGATGTAAAATGGTGTTTGATATAATTTTTTCAAATCGTTTTTCATCAAACTCTACCATTGCTATTATCAAACTATCAATTTGATCAGATGGTAAAATTTGTGCATCAATAATTTTATTCACTTCCGCTACAATTGACTTTCCATCAAGAGATGCTATTTTGGAAATTTTAAAGCCATGATTGTATAGCAGTGTAATGTTTAATAACTGCTTTAACTCTTCATTACAATAATATCTGATATTGGTATCTGTTCGTTCAGGCTTTAAAATACCATAGCGTTGCTCCCAAATACGCAACGTATGAGCTTTTATTCCCGAAAGTGCTTCTAAATCTTTTATTGAAAATTTGGCAATCATGATTTTGTTTTATTAGGTATACCAACAACAATAAAGTATTTGATTTGTTTAAACTATTATACAGTTAAATAATGCTGCAAAATGTTTTTTTAATTTTTTCTTTACCTCTTTCTCATCCACAGCACCGCCTAACTCTTTATCCATAGATGTTACAGCCTTATCAGCAATGCCACATGGAACTATATTTCCAAAATAATTTAAGTCGGCATTTACATTTAAAGCAAAACCATGCATCGTTACCCACCTGCTGGCTCTTACTCCCATAGCACATATTTTTCGTGCCTTGCGTTTATCTTCTGCATCTATCCATACTCCGGTTTCACCTGCACTTCTTCCCGACTCAATACCATATTCGGCTAAGGTTAAAATGACGGCCTCTTCTAAAAATCTTAAATATTTATGAATATCGGTAAAAAAATTATCCAAATCTAAGATAGGGTAACCTACAATTTGTCCGGGACCATGATATGTTATGTCTCCACCTCTATTTATTTTGTAGTAAGTAGCATTTTTATCTTTTAATTGCTGCTCATTTACTAAAAGATTTGACTCTAGTCCGCTTTTACCAAGCGTGTACACGTGCGGATGCTCACAAAAAATTAAATAATTGGAAGTAGGGACTTGTTCTATTTCCGAAAGTGTTCGATTGTTTACTTTTGTTTTTACAATTGTATCAAACAAGTTTTCTTGATAATCCCAAGCCTGCTTGTAATCCATTAGGCCTAAATCAATAAATTTTACTTCTTGTTTCATGTGTAAATATTCTTAAAATTGCCACATGCCTGCCTGTCGTCAGACAGGGTATACGCCACACTTTCATCTTCGGCTTTTATGTTTTTTCGATTAAGGCTATTTCATTGCTTAATTTGATAGGTAAAATTGCTTTGCCTTTTAAAGTAGAAACAAAACGCAACTTATATTTCCGAAAGTTTAGATTTTAAATGATTAATTACATTTACTTCGGTAGCATCTACTTGACGTATTTCTGCTAACAATACAGAAACCCAATCGCCTAAATGAATAAAGTAAATAGCTTTTTCGATAGTTGAATTGCCTTTTGAGTAAACCTCAGTAATAGAAGAAGCATAATTTTTAATCACTTCTTTATTAATATCTACACGAGCTAAATTTCTCGAATATTCATCTTTATCTAAAAATATAAGTACGCTTAGATGATCATTTTTTTGAGTCCATCCAACTAATTCGTTGTGGTTCATTTCTGGGATAATATGGTGCCAACAAAGCACTTTTGAATTCTCATTTAATTGTTGGCGAAAACGAATTGCAATCCCTTCATTGTATGTTGTAGCATAAATTACAGGTAGTTTACCTTTTAGTTTTTCAGCAATTTGTTTTGCTTCAGCAATAATTTCAGCCTCTTGATCATTAATAAGCTTAATTGCGGCAACCAACT
>JAEUTT010000212.1 GCA_016787165.1 Bacteroidia bacterium
TGCAACTACTTACTTATTTAACAAATTGTTTATTTAAAAATCATAAAAACGATTTATCATTAACGTATGCAGAACAACTCAAAAGTGCGATGCAAGAGTACAATGGAATATTAAAAGACAAATACCTCTTTTACTATTATAATTCGCTAGTAATTAATTATTCTGTAAAAAACATTGACAAAGCAATTGAAATACTACATGAAGCAAAAAACAATGAAATAGTACAAAAACTACCCATGTACAATGTTTTTGTTTACTTGAACCTTTCTGTTTTATATTTTGGTAAAAAACAATATAAAGAAGCTATTCACAATTTGGTAAAACCGCTATTAGAAGATGTTTATGCTAACCTAGATGAAATTTTTCGACTAAAATTATCGGTATTTGAATTAATAATACGCTTTGAATTAAATGATTTCGACTATTTAGAGCGAAAAGCAGAACGTTTAAAAAAAGAATACAAACATTTACTAAAAAAGCAAGAATCCCGATTACAACTACACATGATTGAACTAATTAAAAAAATGATTGACTCTAATCACCTAAAAAAAGACTTGGTTCTATTAAAATTAGTTAAATCAATTCTTAGCCATAAAGAATCAAAACAAGAAACAAACATCATTAATTATTCAAATTGGCTTAAAAACAAATTTTCAATTTAGTTGTTTTAACTGTTTATTATAACTTTGCAACAAATATTAAACGAATGACTCCATTATACTGTAATAGCTTAACCAGCTACTCTCGTTATAAAACCCGAATTGTTAGCATTGGCGATGTTCCACTTGGAGGAAATAATCCAATTCGCATTCAGTCGATGACAACTACCGATACAATGGACACCATTGCAACGGTTGAGCAAAGCATTAGAATGATTGAAGCTGGATGTGAGTATGTTCGCATTACAGCACCCAGCTTAAAAGAAGCACAAAATTTAGAAAATATTAAAAATGAATTGCGCAAACGTGGCTACAAAACACCTCTTGTTGCCGACATCCATTTTACACCCAACGCAGCAGAATTAGCCGCTCGAATAGTTGAAAAAGTACGTGTAAATCCTGGTAATTATGCCGACAAGAAAAAATTTGAAACTATTGAATATACTGACAATACCTATGTTTCGGAATTAGAGCGTATTCGTGAACGCTTTACGCCATTGGTAAAAATTTGCAAAGAGTACGGAACAGCTATGCGCATTGGAACAAACCATGGTTCTTTAAGTGATCGTATTTTGAGCAGGTATGGAGATACTCCTCTTGGAATGGTTGAAAGCGCAATGGAATTTTTAAGGATAGCCGAAGAAAACAATTATTACAACATTGTGCTTTCCATGAAAGCTAGCAATACACAGGTTATGGTACAAGCATACCGATTACTTATAAAAACAATGCAAGAGAATAACATGAACTATCCTTTGCATTTGGGTGTTACCGAAGCTGGAGATGGTGAAGATGGAAGAATAAAATCAGCTGTTGGAATTGGTACATTGTTGGAAGATGGCATAGGCGATACTATTCGTGTATCATTAACCGAAGACCCCGAATTTGAAATCCCTGTTGCGAAAAATTTGGTAGAACGTTATTCAAAAAGAGAACACCATTCCGCAATTCCTGAAATTAAACAACTTAATTATAATCCTTTCGATTATAAAAAAAGAGAAAGTATAGAAATTCAAAACATTGGAGGAACAAATGTTCCGAGAGTAGTTGCAGATTATAGCCAAAAACAAAATATAAGTCCTGCATCCTTTTTTGCTGTTGGATATAACTATTCTGTACCAATGGACAAATGGAACTTAACCGACCTTGCTTGTGATTATATTTTTGTTGGGAATAATAAAATAGATTTTGAAATACCGGGAACATTAGGCTTAATATACAATGCAACTATTTGGAAAACATTAGAAAACAAAACAAGATGCTATCCATTGTTTACGCTTTCTGAATTTATAAATGAAAGCAATAAATCCGAACACCTCAATTTTGTTTCTGTTACTATCAATGATCTTTGCAACAACAAAAATTTTAGTTTTGACAAAACTGTTGTATTTATTTTTGAAACAGCTAACGAACACGGAATGGCAGAACAACGCAGAATGTTTATTGAACTTTCCACTTTAAATGAACATTACAAAAAAATTCCTGTTATCATAAAAAGAAGTTATGGTAATTTAAATGCAGAAAAATTTCAACTTCAAGCTTCAACTGATGTTGGAGCACTTTTGCTTGACGGAATGGGAGATGGTATTTGGTTAAATGCAGAGTCCTTAAACACTCAACTAATAAACTCAACAGCATTTGGAATATTACAAGCAACGCGAACAAGAATTTCTAAAACCGAATACATTTCTTGTCCTTCATGTGGAAGAACATTATTTGACTTGCAAGAAACCACTGCAAAAATTCGTAAACGAACCGACCACTTAAAAGGAATTAAAATAGGTATCATGGGATGTATTGTAAATGGGCCAGGAGAAATGGCTGATGCTGATTATGGATACGTTGGAACAGGTATAGGAAAAATTACGTTATACAAAGGAAGAGAAGTAGTAGAGCGAAACATACAATCCGAAAAAGCAGTAGATGCACTTATTGAACTGATAAAAAAACACGGAGATTGGGTTGAAAAAGAATAATTTTTATATCTTTCAGATATGAAAAATATAGTCCTGTACTTTGTTTTTATCTCCGCACAACTGTTTGGTCAAAATCAAAAAGCAGTTGATTCATTATTAACTATCATAAAAAAATCAACTGTTGACACAGCTACTATCGAAGCATATCGTCAACTAGCATTTGAATACGAAGGTGTAAACATCCGTACCTATTTTAAATACATTAACCAAGCACTAGAACTAGCTCTCAAAAAAAATCACCTTCCTTCTGTTGCAAGCTGTTACATGGATTTAGGCATAGGACATGAAAATTTAGGAAATGGCGATTCTTCCATTCTATTTTTAGAAAAAACTGAAGACATTTATACTAAAATAAATGATGAAGATGGATTAACGGCTGTTTATGTAAACATTGGATCTACGTATCGCTCATTGGGTAATTTTTCAAAAGCAATTGAGTACAACATAAAAGCATTGCGCATTGCCGAAAAAATAAACAAAAAAGATCGCGTTGCTGATTGTAAAAATTCAATTGGAAATATTTACCGACAAAAAGGAAATCTTGAACAAGCCTTAAAATATTCGCAAGAAGCCTTTGATATATATACCGAAGTAAATGATTTAGAAGGAATTTCTAGAATTTCGAACAATATTGGAATTATTTATTCTGAATTAAAAGATTCAAAAAAAGCTCTAGAATATTATTTTAAATCACTCGAATTAAGATTAAAATTAAACTCTCGTTCATCAATTGCAAATTGCTATTCTAGCATTGGTTGTGAATACTATGAAATGGATAAACTTAACGATGCTATTGAGTATCATAACAAAGCTTTAAAAATAAATGAAGAACTAAGCAATAAAAAAGGAATAGCAATTGATTTAACTAATATAGCTGCAGTTTACACCAAACAAAAAAAGTATCATGATGCATTGGTTCGATTAAAAAAAGCAGAATCAATTGCTGTTGAAACAAAATTTAGAGATTTATTAAAAGAAATTTATCAAACTTCTGCTTTAAATTATGAATTATTAAACGATTTTAAAAATGCGTATGCCTATCATCAAAAATACACTCAGTTAAAAGAAAGC
>JAEUTT010000235.1 GCA_016787165.1 Bacteroidia bacterium
CAAGATTACAAAAGAGGAATAATTGTAGGCACCTCTCCATCAACATTTGGCAAAGGAACCGTTCAACGTTTTTACAGCTTAGATGATTATTTGCCTCCTGCATACAATCATATAAAACCATTAGGAGATGTAAAAATTACAACTCAAAAGTTTTATCGTATCAATGGTGGCACAACACAGCTTAAGGGTGTTACACCTGATATTATTTTACCCGATCCATATTATTTACTTGATCAAGGCGAAAAAGAACAAGACTATCCTTTACCATGGGATGAAATTTTGCCTGCCAAATACCAAAGCTGGAAAGTAAATTATGAAATTGAAAAATTAAAAACAAACAGTAATGCACGTGTGAAAAGTAGCAATGGTTTTGGAATTTTAAACGATGCTGCCAAGCGCTTAAAAAAGCAGAAAGATGAAACGATTGTTTCTCTGAACTATGATAAATACATGGCTGAACAAAAGAAATTTAAGGAAGAGTCGAAAAAAATTGAAGAGCTAGAGAAAGAAATAGAAGGTTTTGATATTTACGCTTTAAAAGCAGATGCTCCTATTACAGAAGGCGACACCGTTAAAATTGCCAAAACAAAAGATTGGTATAAAAACATTAAAAAAGATATTTATCTTAACGAGACACTTCACATCATAAATGACATCAAATAATTTAAAGAGAATTTTCAATTCGCTATTGGAGAATAAAGGTTTATAATTACTATTTAAATCAAAAAAAAAGAGCCATTTAAAATGGCTCTTTTTTTTAAATAACTTTATACATCCAATTATGTTTATCTTCTGATTTCCCTTTTCTAATATTTTCAAGTTCCTGTGCTACACGGTTTGAGAATATTCGTCCTTCTACAGGAGGTAAATTGTAATCTTTCCCTTCAAAACCAAATGTAGCAATATGTGCAATGGTAGCTGCAGTTCCTGTTCCAAACATTTCTTCTAATGTGCCTCGTTTGTGAGCATCAATCACTTCATCAATACTTATTTTACGCTCTTGTACTTTCATTTTCCAATCACGAGCAAGTGTTAATACGCTATCACGAGTAATACCCGCTAAAATAGTATCTCCAATAGGAGGTGTTATTAATACATCATCAATAACAACCATTAAATTCATTGTTCCTGATTCTTCTAGATATCTGTGATTACGAGAGTCTGTCCATACAATTTGATGATAGCCTCTTTGTTGTGCTAATTTTGCAGGGAACAAAGAACGACCATAGTTTCCCGATGCTTTTACATAACCAACACCACCTTCAACAGCTCTAATATAATTAGTTTCAACCAATACTTTTACTGGCTCGTTATAGTATTTGCCGGCAGGAGATGTGATGATATAAAAACGATAATTATCAGATGGTTTAACACCAATAAATTCGTCTGTACCAATAATAAATGGGCGAATATATAATGATGAGCCTTCTGTATCTGGAACCCAATCTTTATCTAATGCAATCAATTGTTTTAAGCCTTCCATAAATATTTCTTCTGGAATAGTTGCCATAGCCATACGTTCAGCAGAAATATTAATTCGTTTATGATTATCAAAAGGACGAAATAAAAACACATCTCCTTTGTCGTTTTTGTAAGCTTTCATTCCTTCAAAAATAGCCTGACCATAATGTAGTGCAGATGTAGCAGGACTCATTGGAATAGGACCATAAGGCATTATATGTGCATCATGCCACTTTCCTTGAGAATAATCAACCAAAAACATATGGTCAGAAAAAAGATGTCCAAAAATTATTTTATTATAATCAAGTTGATTAATTCTTGATTGAGCTGTTTTTTGAACACTTATTGAAACTTTGTCTGTTGTAATCATAATTACTTTTTTAAGTACAGATAAAAATAAAGAAATATTTTCTTTTAATCAATTAGATTTTAATAAAAATAGATGAATACCTAAAAAAGCAAGATAAATTTAACGTTAATCGCCTGTTTATGCAGTATTTAAAAAGCTGAAATTAATTTCCTTGATAATCTTCAATTAAATACATCCGAAACGTTTCCATATCAGATGGATTTTGAACAACCGCACGAATAATAAATGGAAATTGCTTACCAATACTTAAATACAATTTGTCTTGTGTTTGAAAACGAACCCTATTATCATTTTCAGCCACCAATGAAATCAGAAATTTTTCAGCATCATTAATAGCAACTGCATCAGCAACAATTATATTATGCTCTCTGGATTTCACAGAAAGGTACTTGCCATTTTCAGCCTTAATAGCAACAGTATT
>JAEUTT010000278.1 GCA_016787165.1 Bacteroidia bacterium
AATAGCCTTGTTTTGTCTGTCTCCGATATGGATTCAGGAATTTATTACTATATTTTAAAGAATGAAACAGAATTAATTAAAAGCGGAAATTTTGTTGTTTTAAACAAATTTTAAAATAAAATCTCTAACTTAGAGTTCTCATAGTTAGTGCAGAATATAAGAGATGAAAAAAATAGTATTATCAATAGCTTTTATTTTAATAGTTTTTTGTAATGCATACGCTACGCATAACCGTGCTGGAGAGATTACCTATGAACACATTTCAGGAAAAACCTACCGAATAATTGTTACTACTTATACTAATACATTTAATACCAATGCCGACAGGTGCGAACTAACGGTTTATTTTGGGGATGGAGATAGCGCAAAAGCTTTACGTGTAAATGGTCCGTCTACTATCTGTCCGGGAGTTGCTCAAGATGGGCAAATGCTTACCACCCCAGCCAATACAAAATATAACAGATATGAAGTACTTCATACATATATCGGTTCTGGAACGTTTCCCATTACTACCGAAGACCCTAATCGCAATGCAGGTATCTGCAACATTCCTAACTCTGTAAACCAATCGTTTTTTTTAAAAACACAACTTGTTATTCATCCTTTTATAGGAGCCAACAACTCACCTACCCTCACCAATCCTCCTTTGGATATGGCTTGTGTAGGACAATGCTTTGAGCACAACCCTGGTGCATATGATAGCGAAGGAGATAGCTTGCACTATGAATTATCGCCTTGTTATGCCAATGGCTCTGTTATTGGAAATTACTCATTACCTCCTGGAATGACTTTAAACAGTATTAATCCGCTTACTGGTGATTTAGTTTGGTGTGTGCCAACAACCATTTGCCAATACAACGTAGCTATACTTATCAAAGAATACCGTTTATTTCAAGGACAACGTTATTTCATAGGTTCTGTGCTTCGCGATATGCAAATAGATGTTGCTGCTTGCACCAATTTTGCACCTCAAATAAAACCTATAAATGATACCTGTATTGTTGCAGGAACCAATTTGAATTTTACTGTTACCGCCACCGACCCTGATGTTACTGTATTAACACTAACTGCAACTGGCGGACCTATGCAATTATCGCCCGCAGCAACATTTGTTTCTGCTCCAAGTTTTAGTCCTGTGAGTGGCAATTTTAGCTGGACACCCAACTGCTCACAAATTAAAAACACACCGTACTTGGTAACATTTAAAGTAAAAGATTCGCATCCTGTTACACCTTTAGTTGATTTTGAATCTGTTTTAATACGCGTAATTGCACCAGCACCTACAGGCTTAACAGCTACTCCAAATGGTGCTAGTATTGTACTTAATTGGAATGCTGCTGCATGTAATTCACAACCAAACCCATTAGTAAGATATAAAGTTTATAGAAAAAATTCTTGCGACCCTTTTGTTCCTGCTGTTTGCGAAACAGGATTACCAGCAAGTTCAGGATATACACTTATTGGAACAACCGCTTCCAATGTGCTTACATTTACTGATAACAATGGCGGACAAGGATTAACACATGGTGTAAACTATTCTTACATTATTGTTGCAACTTATTATGATGGCTCCGAAAGTTATGCATCTACAAACGTTTGTATTCAATTGGTAAATGATATTCCAATCATAACCAACGTGAGTGTATTATCAACAGGTACAAATGGTGAGATCTGGACACACTGGACCAAGCCAATTGGCAATATTAGCAATTTAGATACTATTGTTAATCCGCCACCATACGAATATCGATTGATGTTTGCTACCGGGTTTAATCCTAACAGTTCTTCATTTGCAGCTATTTCAAGCTATTCATACAATTCTTTTTGGCAATTAACCGATACGGGTTTTGTGCATAGCGCTATCAATACAGCAAACAATCCATTTACTTATCGTGTTGATTTTTATTCAAATGGATTGTTAAAAGGCTCAACACATACTGCATCATCCGTATTTTTAAGCTCAAGTCCTGTAGGCAATCAAGTGAATTTATCATGGCAAGAAATAGTGCCTTGGAACAATTACAAATATTTTATTTACAGAGAAATTCCAACAGGTTCTAATTTTGTATTAATTGACAGCACTACCAACCTAAGCTATACAGATACCGGTTTGGTAAACGGAATCAACTATTGTTACAAAGTAGTAAGTAAAGGGGAATATTCAGACCCTGCATTACCTCGTCCGTTATATAATTCATCGCAACGTAAATGTGAATCACCCGTTGATTTAATTCCACCTTGTCAACCTAATTTTACTGTAAACAATGACTGTTTTGATTTACAAAATACTATTTCTTGGGTAAATCCAAATACATATTGTAGCGATGATGCTGTTCAATATAATTTATATTTTGCCCCTACCACATCCGATCCATTAGAAATTATTTACACTTCTACTGATATGAACATCACTACTTTTGTTCATACATATAGTTATGAGGGCGTGCCTTCTGTTGCTGGCTGTTATGCTGTTACAGCGGTAGACTCTTTTGCAAACGAAAGTGTAATTGTAAATAAAATTTGTGTGGATAATTGTCCAAACTATGAATTACCAAATGTATTTACACCCAATGGTGATAACATAAACGACTTATTTATTCCTTTACCATACCGATTTGTAAAAGACATTGAAATAAAAATCTACGACCGTTGGGGATTATTAATGTTTGAAACAACTGATGCAGATGTTCTTTGGAATGGCACAAGCCAACAAACAAAAGCAATGTGTAGCGATGGTGTTTATTATTACGTTTGTAAAGTAAATGAAATAAGAGTAGAAGGCATTGTACCAAGAACACTAAAAGGTTTTGTTCAACTTATCAAACAAGGCTCTAACCCAACAAATTAAATTATGTTTTCAGGAATTATTGAAACACTGGGAGAAGTTGTTTTGCTACAAAAAGAAAAAAACAATCTTCATATTACCGTTAAATCAAGTATTACTTCCGAATTAAAAATAGATCAAAGTGTTGCTCACAATGGTGCTTGTCTCACAGTAGTAAACATCGACAAAAACACCTATACCGTTACTGCGATTGATGAAACATTACAAAAAACCAATTTGAGTTTTCTAAAAACAGGCGATAGTATAAACTTAGAACGTTGTTTAAAAGTAGGCGACCGATTAGATGGACATATTGTTCAAGGGCACGTAGACCAAACAGCGAAGTGTATATCAGTAGAGGAAACGAATGGTAGCTGGACTTATACATTTGAATACGACTCAAGCTTAAACAATGTAACGGTTGAAAAAGGTTCTATTTGCGTGAATGGTGTTAGTCTTACAGTTGTAAATTCAAAACAAAATCAATTTTCAGCATGTATTATTCCCTACACACACGAGCATACTAATTTCAAAAATATTCTAGTGGGAACAATTGTAAATTTAGAATTTGACATATTAGGAAAATATATTTCTAAGCTGATGCAAAAATCTAATTAGATTGCCAATTGCTATTCACAATACATTTAGGAATTCCCCATTTACCTTTCCAATCGATAATCAACAATACCTCATTATCACACGTTAAATAATCACCTTGTTTATTTTTTTTTATTACAAACAAGTTTCCTTCTTGTAAGTTTTTAACTACCTGTTGCATCAAGAGTGTTTTATTCGATTTATTTTCAAGCGCAATTCTAATTCCTTGTTCATTATTTTTCAAGTCCATTACCGAACTTACAGAATCGGGCAAATAGTTATCTTCTAGCTTCATGTTTTTAAATTGCAAATAATTACCTCTTTCATGTGCAATGCCTAACTTTTTAGTTTTACGTGCTCCTATTTCAAGTGTAAGTGATGCCATCCAATAGGTATGCTTAAATGCATCCAAATATCCGCCATTATTATCCATTCCTATTGTTCCCGATTTTTTAATTGAATCGGTGATAACCAAAACATGCTGAGTGATGCGCATGCTTTTTTTAGCAACAAACGGATGCCAGACCACCCATCGTTTTTCAGGAGTAGAAAGTTTCAAAAATTTTGATTGCGAGAAAACAACTAAATAAAAAAAGGAGAATAAGAATATAAAAAAATACTTCATTAGCGCATTAAATACATTTTACCCCAACCCTTTTTAAAATATTGATCGGCTTGTGTTTCTCGCTTTTCAATATCCTGGCCGTTTATTTTTGTAATTACACGATACATATAAACACCATTTGCTAATTGATCACCAAACTCATCTTTACCATCCCAAGCAAACTCTGTAATATTTCTTCCTATACGAATTGGGCCTATTTCATCTTGAAAAATTTCACGCACAACCTTTCCTGTGATTGTCATAATTTGAATTTTAAATGTAGTAGGTATTTCATCTCCTGTTAATGTAAATACAAAACGTGTGGAAGTAGAAAAGGGATTTGGATAATTCATTATCTCGGTAATTGTTGAGCGATTAATAATTTCGAAATTGATCTTATAATCAATTGCTCCCGATAAATTATCTGATTTATCTTTTGCTTGTACAATTAGTTGATAAGTTCCATCTTGTATAAAAATAGGATTATAATGTATTTTACAACTATTATTAGGCAATATGGCTTCAGTAAACATCAACCCTTCCGAAAACCAAATGCGTTGTGGTATTGAGCTTGTAGGTGTTCTAACAAACAATTTAAAATCACTCGTATCGTTCAAAGCTAAAAACTGATTCTCATCTTTTAGTTTAATTAATATACTTGGTTTCGCAGATACAATATCATTATTTAAAATATGTATCCCATCAAAAGTAACATCAAGTAAAGGATTTATTCTATCAATGCTTGTATAAAAAGGAATACGAATAATGTTGTTAAAATGATATTGCTCTAACTGAGATTTTGGTTTATTTATAGGGTTAACCTCCACCCATAAAGCATTATCACCACGATAACCAGCAGTATTTATTACAATTGTATCCATAATAATTTCGCCTGGGAGAAATATATTTTTTTTTATTTTATCAGGTAGCGGATGATTAATTCCATTCAAGTCTTCAATCCAATAAGTAACTAGCAGGCTATCATTAAAAGGAACATCACCAATATTTTGTATCGGCAAACAAACATTTAAATTATCCCCTTCTTGTAAAGTGGAAGTGGTAACAGTGTAGCCGGCAACAGGATTAACAGCAGCTTCAGGTACAGGAGCATAAATTACTTGCCAACGTTCCATTTGCGGAGGCGTGTGCATACTATCATCTTTCATAAATGCAATCATGCGCATTTTAGGAAATTGAGTTACATCAATGTAACTTGATAGATTTAAAATATCAACCGAGTCTTTTGTAAAATTAGCAAGTGTTTGTTCTGTTCCATTGGCTCTTATTCCAATCATACGAACCACAATACTATCAGCGCTGCTTGCACCATCAATATGATGTTGTCGCCAGTGCAATGAACCCCAACTACTTGCTGGCCCAATTACAGGAGAAGCAATAAAACCTTCGTTCCAATTAGAAACAAGTGTAGTATCAAAATTAATAATTGAATTTACCGAATCGCCAACTATTTCACGTGCAGAACCAATGGGCTGACCTTTTCTGCCATACATAATAAACGGTCTGTTAGGAACCAATGTTCTTACTTGTGAGCTACCAAAACTTTCGAATGACATATAAAGAGTAGTATCATAATGCATCCCATGGTCTCCTTGACTATAGGCTAATATATAAGCACCATTTGGAATAGAGTCAATAAAATTTTTAATTGCAGGACGATAATATGCAGGATATGCAGGATCTACATGATGTGTGTAAAAATCAAAAGAAGGCAAGTCACGTGTTACACAATGCCTATCGCCATACTGACCATACATTCCATCCACTTGAGGAGCGCCTGGTGGAGAACTATTTTGCAAAACACTATACCAAGGATTAGTGCTAAACTGATCAAACACAGCAAACGAAACTCCTGTAAATGGAGCACAGCTCCAGTAGTGTAACAAAGAACCATTTATCCCATAACTAATATCCAAAGGATAAATGTGAGGATAAATACCATTTTTACAATTGAGCACTTTTACATCATTTACAAATTCGAATTTGCGTTGCGGGCGAACATATTTAACGTATTGATATTGGTTTGATTTAAATTGAAAAAAATGGGCTTGCTCCCAACCTCTTTTCCCGAATATATACTGAAATGAACTTTCTCTCCATACGAACGAACTTGTTGGGCTTGTTGAATCAGGACTAACACGCCAATAATAAACCGTGCTATCGACAAGTGTAATAGCTGGTTTCCATTTTACAACTCCTCCAATGGATGAGATAATGGTATCTTTTAAAAATGGGGAATTAAATGCATCTGTTGTATCTATCTGAAAAACATAATTGCGTGACAAAGCAAAAACATTGGCAGTAGACGCTTTTAAAGTAATTGTATCTGTAGGCACAATAGCAAACTCATAAGGATAAACAGGAATTATATCACCACCATTAATTACAATATCAATCAATGGATTAGTAGTATTATTGAATTCATTTAATTCATCTACCGTGTTAAATGCATCTACCGTTACTTTAAATTTATTAATTCCAGCATCCCTTGAAAAATCGAAAGGAATTTCAAAAACAACAGTGTCTTTAAATTTTGTTACCGTATGTCTGCGATTGTATCGCACAGTATCGCCATTAGGAAACATTCTATAAAGCTCGGTAAAAATGCTATCTCCAACAGTTTTTCCTAAATTAGTAATAGATGCAAACACTTTAAATTTAGTAGGCTGTGAAATTAAATCAAATGATACATCGGCATTGGTAATTTTATAATCCGGTTTTTTATGTGCATTAATGTTAACGGCCGGATCACCGTGCAATGCCATTTCGTAGCAGGTGGTCATTACTAAAGGATCCATGTTTGCCAAAGGCTCAATGCTTTCAATTGTTTTTTTGATGGATGAACCTATACCATTTAAATAATTTTTCTTTGCCATTTGACTATAAAACTCCTGCGAAAAAACATGTAATGCATAAGGAACTCCTAATTTTATAGCACCTAAAAACCCTATTAATCCTTTATTTTGAGCAATCACATAATCTTCGGATGAACTTGCTGCTGCTGAATGTAAATCACCCGAATAACATGCATTCGAAATCATAAAAGGGTAATGTCCGGCAATAGGATTAAAGGTTAAAATTTGATCAATACTTTGATCAAAGCTATTTGCAGTAGCGTGTCCAAAAAAGGTCATCATCGACACCCCGTTATCAATTAAGTCTTCCAAAGTGTCTGCAATATTACTTTGTATGGGGTCGGTACTTGTTTTCCAAAACTCTTTGATAACAGTTCCACCATACAAGGTATCTTGAAAAATGGATTTATAGGTGTTTAAATAATTACGCAATTGTGCTTGTTCTGCAGCTGATCCGCCACCACCAAAATGCAATGCATGTTTCATCCATTCGGCAGGAGGATTGGTTAAACGATTTTCGTAATCAACAACTTTGTTCAAGTATATATTTACAGCCAAAGGTGTTTTAGCCGCTAACCTACCAATAGCAATTGCAGGAGCTAAGCCACTTCCATTTAAATTTGATGTTAAAAGAATATCGCTGGAAGGATTTCCCATTGAAGGAACCAAACAATTTGTATAGTTGTTGGTGTTTTGACGACAATCAGAAACATGAATTGACTTACCAATTAAAAATAAATTTTGTGGTTTTGTTGGATACGTGTTTAATAAATAGTTTGAAAAATTTCTGATTGAAAACGGACTTTTGACAATACCAAAAGCAAATTGATCATACAATTCATTGATATCAGCAAGCACTACATTATGATTACCACCATACATATTTAAGCTTCGGTATTGCTTGTATAAATTTGCTTCATTCATTAAAGCGGTATGCGAAATAATCACATAAGCCGAGTCGGTTGCTTGTAATGAATAATCTGTAAATGTTGCTGTAGCCGACACCGGAGTAATGCTTGAAACAAAAACAATACTTGATATAGATGTTAAATAACAATATTTTTCGCCTCCAGAATTTGGAACCAAAGCATTAAAATTTAGTCCGGAAGAAACAAGCTCTACTCGTTTATGGTTTGTAATATCATACAACACAGCACCACCTGTTGCATTAAAATTACTAATGTTTAAAAATGATTTGGCTTGTGTATCATCCGGCAATAGCACATCAAATGTTGATTTACCTTCTAAATCAAATGTATGTGGGTATTTTAAATAAATGTATGAAACAACAGTTCTGTTAGAAACAAATCCTGCGTCAGCAACACTTGAATATCTAAAATCGGTAAACGTATTGCCTAAATTATTAACAGGAATAGTTGAAACAAAACGGTTGGCTTCATAGCCTTTAAACAATGTATCTTTTAAAAGTGTATATGTGCCGGATGATCCTCTGTATTCAATTTGCAAGTGATGATCGTTCAATCCTTGCGCAATTAAATTAGCCGCTTTTGATGCGCCTATCACAACACTTTTAAACAATGCATCGCCCGCAGTAGTGTATGCATTAGACGTATTTATAAGCGAGTTATAACTTTTGTTAGAGCCTAATGTAATTACATCTGCATCAAACCAGCCTTCCGATTTAGTATAACGAGCATCGGTTCCTCCAACCACATCGGTTTCACCGGCATAATAACCATTATGAAAATCTTTAATTTCTTCTTTATAAAAATAAGCACTTGGAGTGTATGCACTAAAAGTAGTATCCGTTTCAAGTTGTAAGCGTTTGTTTGTTGTGAGCGAGTTCCAAGTTAAATAATAAACAGCTGTATCATTTATTAAACTATAGTAAGGATTAGGAATAAATGCAGAGTTAAAATATAAAGCCGAATCGAGTGTTCCATCATTTTTTTTTGCATAAAACTCAATAAAATCAGAGGAATTAAAAATTCCATCATTTTCACCTTGAACAAAAATGTGGTGTTCTTGACCATTATTAAACAATTGAAAATTTCTGGGATCAATTGTAGATAAATCAATGCCTGCATTTGCAAGTGCTGTAGAATCTATTCTATAAATTCCGTTTTGAGCAATTTTTATTTTGTAATACTTTTGAGAATAATCAATCCACTCATTGCCGAACGATTGGGCATTCAGATGAATAATTGTAAAGAATATAAAACATATTACAAGTAATCGTTTTATCATTTATTTCGCTTTTTTGTTTATATCCACTTTAAGTGAAAAAACATTGGAATATAAAGCTACCGACTGATCGCCAATGTCAGTTAAAGCATAATCAATGGTTACTGATTTTATTTTAACACCAACACCAATGTTTGGTTGAAACGTTTTTACTTTTTTCCCCAATGCATCCGTATAGGTTTGATAATTACCAATACCAGCACGTAAAAAAATCATATTCATATACGATGCTTCCAATCCCAAATGTGGATCCATGCTTACTGCTTTGCTTTTAATCAATACATTGCGTTTACCATCAAATGTAGCGTCTAAATTTAACTCTGCTAACAATGAAAATTTATCATTAAAATCAAATTTACGTGCACTACCTAATAACAACTTAGGCAATGTTATCTCTACTGAATTATCAGGGATTTCATTTCCCGTGGCAATAAATGTTTCTTTCATTTCGTCAGAAAGATTAAAACTCCAAGCATTAAATGTGGTAGTAATATCGCGTGCCATAGCTGCAAATTTCCATTTTTTATAATCGTATTGAGCACCAACATCCAATCCAAAGCCCCAAGCACCGGCAAAATCTCCAATTTTTCGTCTTATTATTTTTGCATTGGCACCCACTCTTAAACCAGGGATTTTCATTGTTTTAGCATAGGATACAATAAATGCCCAATCAACAGCAGAAAAGGTAGTAATACGATCATAATTTAAATGTCCGTTTGCATCAATTAATTGAGTAGTATTAGGAATATTATCTACACCAAATCGGATTACACTTATTCCTAAAACACTTGCACTATCTAATCGGGTAGCATAAGCACCATAATCGTATTTAGCAATACCGGCAAAATATTCGCTATGCATTAAAGCAACTTGATGCTGGTTACCAATACCTAATAATCCGGCCGGATTCCAATAACCTGCAGTAACGTCATCTACAGAAGTTACATAAGAATTTGACATTCCTAATGCTCGTGCGCCAACACCAACGTTTAAGAATTCATTGCTGTATTTAGGTGCTTGTGCAAACATTAAAAATGCACTGCAAAAAATAAGAGTAACCGTGCTAAATATTTGTTTCATAAGGGACTATAAAATTAAACTAAATTGTGCGGATTTGCAAACCAAATAAAAACGTTTAATCTTCATAAATATTGCCACTATCAGATTTATTTTCGAGTAAAATCAAGCAAAAATTTTCTAGTAAACAAGTCGGCTCCTTTTTTGTTTAAATGGTAAGGATCGGCAAAGAAGCTAGAATCTTTTCCTATATCATCAGATGTATAGCCAAACAATAAAATATTATTAATTTCTGCTTTTGATTTAATTTTATCAATGATACTTTGTTTGTTACTAATTTGATTAGAGGTTTTATAATACAATGGCGATAATACAAAATAAAGTGTTGCATTGTTTTTTTTGCATTGAGCTATTAAGCCATCCAATAAATCATACACTTTATCATCGTTACATGCTTCATAGCTGGTGTA
This sequence comes from Bacteroidia bacterium, assembly GCA_016787165.1. Classification (GTDB taxonomy): domain Bacteria; phylum Bacteroidota; class Bacteroidia; order 2-12-FULL-35-15; family 2-12-FULL-35-15; genus 2-12-FULL-35-15. The sequence continues at coordinate 10,591 of JAEUTT010000278.1, forward strand.
CGTCCATTTAACATACGGAATTTCATTTTGCTCCAACACGGGAGCAAAACCTTTGTAATAACTTAAGTCATAATCTCCGGGAGCATTCATATATCCTCTAATAGCTGCTGAAATGTATTTATCTCCCATGTATGCTAAACTATAAAAAGGCACATAACGGAAATAAGTCGTTCGTGCATCTCTCTTTTTTAGCGCAGTATATAAACTTGAATTATTCAAATAAGGGAAAAAGCGTGGAAACATAAATACTGTATCGTTATCACATTTAGGAATATGGTAATCTAAATTTAAAATAATCTGCTTAGGGAATTTACTTTTTTGTAAGTACGTATTTAATATATCCAGCTCAAAAGGCAAGGATGCTCCTTCAATACCTATATTATAACAATTGGTATGCAACATCGAATCAATAATTTTACAGTTAAAATGCGACTCGGCACGAGAAGAGCCTACTATTAACGTTTCATATTCATTCTGTTCGGTAAAAAGTGTATTGTATTTATCAAATATTCCTTTTTTATTACTCTTTAACCCAATATAAATAAGCTCTCTAGCTAATGTTAGCATTAGTAAAGTGATTATAAAATATGTAAGTAATTTTTTCAAAATCTAAAATAAATAAACTGATTGCTATTAAAATTTCCTAATAAAAATAGCACTACAATTATTGAAATATAAAAAGCAGGCCTTAAAATAGTTTGTAATTTTTCTTGCTTTGAAAACCAAACATATTCCTCTTGCATTTCTTTTAAAAATAAAAATGTTATTAAAAGCCCATTCACAAGCAATGTAAATGCATCTGCTAAATTTCTAATTTCATTAAATGATGAAAGTGCATTAAACTTAAAAAAAATGCTATTGTATATTATTCCTAAATCACTAGCCGAAATTGCTCTAAATGCAATCAATGAAAATGTGTGGAACAATAATAAATAAAAATGCATGAGTATTGCGGGCATTTTAAAATTCATATTTTTTTTAGCAATAATGAGTTCTACAATGTATACCAAGCCATGCATAGCACCCCAAATAATAAAAGTAAAGTTGGCACCATGCCACAAACCACTAATTAAAAAAACCAAAAATATATTGAGTAGCCATCTTTGATAGGAGCATTTATTCCCTCCTAATGGAATGTACAAGTAACTGCGAAACCAGGAAGTAATAGATATGTGATTTCGTTTCCAAAATTCAATCAATGATTTTGAAAGCAATGGCCTGCGCCAATTGAGTGATAAATTTATTCCAAACCATTTTGAAACACCTGTTGCAATATCGGAATAGCCCGAAAAATCGCAATATACTTGAACAACAAATAAAAAACCGCCAAACAATAAAGTAAATCCATGATAGCTGTTTACATCTGCAAACAATGGATCAACGATGAGCGCAAGCCTATCAGCTATCACTATTTTTTTAAAAAATCCCCAAAGCATTATTTTTAATCCGGAAGTAAACATGCTTTCCGAAAATATTTTTTTGCTCAATAATTGAGGCATCAAATTATTGAATCGCTCAATTGGCCCTGCAACCAACTGAGGGAAAAATGAAACAAATAATGAAAATTTAAGCAAATTTTTTTCAGGAATTACTTCTTTTCGGTAAACATCAATCGTATAACTAATTGATTGAAAGGTATAAAACGATAAGCCTACCGGAATTATAATGTCGTTCAACAAATGAAATGAGCTACCAGAAAGTGTGTTAGCAAGCGATGCCCCTGAATTATAAAAAAACACAAAATACTTAAATGCTCCAAGAACACTCAAATTAGCAATTACACTCAAGGCTAAAAATCGTTTTCGATGTTTTTCATTTTTTGATTTGTGTATTTTTAATGCTGCCCAATAATCAATTGTACTTGTAATAAAAAGAAGTAATACATACCAATATCCCCAGCCAGCATAAAAAGTATAACTTGCAATAAGCAAAAACACCCACCTCCAATTAGGCTTCAAAAGCCAATAGAAGGTAAAAACTACCAACAAAAATAAAATGAATGCAAGTGAATTAAATAGCATCTATTGATTGTTCCTTTTTTTAAATACAGAAAAATAATCCTTATTAACTATAAGCAAAATACTAAAAAACAAAAATGGAAGTGCCGGCATTTTCAAACGTACAAGCGCTCCCACAAGTGGTGTTGTATAGGCAATAAGTACAAACAAAAGCAAAGCAAATGAAATTGAAAATAAAAACACCGGATGCACAACGCTATTTTTATTGATGCTTAAAAACATAAACAACAGTCCTAAAATGAAAAGAGTATTTTCAAATGAATTGAGGTAGTATATTTTTTTTAATTGTTTCTCAGTTAAGGGAATTAACAAGGTTTTAACAAAAGCCAATGGTGCACTTTTTAAAAAACTAAACACATTGGGCTGTAAATCCATTGGCTTCATCAATGAACCCGAAGGAACAATTTCATAAATAAGTTTATAGGAAATAGTATCACTTATATTTTTAAAAAACAGTTTATCATTTGGATCTTTTATAAATGGGACACCATCATCATATCCAAGCTGCCAACCAAAAAATTCAGTCCCTTTTTTAATTTTAAAAACAGAGTCGGTAATACTTGGTATAAGCGCGTCTTCTTTTTTAGAATAATCCACACAAACAAAGTAGTCTTTGCTTAATAAATAAACTCCACCCGTAGCAGTGGCAAGCATTTTTTGTTGCTTATTTATTATTGTAGTAAAAATATTTTTCTCCGAAAATAGCTTATTAAACACAATCACAGAAACAAATGCAATAGAAAAAAACAAAAGATACTTTTTAAAAATATCCTTAGTAGTAGTGTATGCACACCAAGTATTTACTAGCAAACCGGGAAGAAGTGTAATTAAAACATAAGGTTTAATAAACAGCAAAAAAACAAATGCAAGCACAGCTAATATTCGTAGTTGGGCGGTGTAGCTTTTTCTCAAGCCAAAATCACAAGCATATAAAAACACCCCAATGCCCAATAAAAGTAAACTCTCTTTAAAAACGCCTGATGACCAAAACAAAACAGTAGGAATAAAAAATAGTAACAATAAATATTTTTGTTTTTCTATTTCCAAGTACTTAAAAAAGGCTTTGTAAAGAGCAAATAATCCTACAAAAGAGATAAAACAAAAGAAAAAAACATGCACCAACACATTGCCTCCCGAAACAAATCGAATGATTGTGTTTGTTAAAATCAATGTTCGAGAATCGTTATAATCAATGTCTTGAAAAGTGCCTGTCCAGGCATGCAATTCTTTTGCTGATGCGCCACTAAATACAATATCAAAAAAACGATTAGTATCATTAAATAACATAGCATACAATGCATTGCTATCCGTCATGTATTTTTGAAAATCATTTTCTACATAGTAGTATGTAAACATCCAGGTTACTAGTATGCCAATGCTTAGCTTAAAAAGAAAAAGGAATAAAATGGTTCGTTTTGAAAGCAAGTGTGCCTCAAAAAACTTCCATTTATAAATGATGAAGCAAAATAATACCGAATAGATAATTGGCAATAGTACTTGCATGCCATAAAATTAGTAAATTCGCAACGCAATGAACATAAAAAAACATATCCCAAATGCTATTACCTGTGGAAATTTATTCTGCGGATGTTTGGCTATTGTTTTTGCTTTTGAAGGCAATTTGGTAATGAGTGCTTATTTGGTTGGTATAGCTGCCATACTTGATTTTTTTGATGGGTTTGCTGCTCGTATTTTAAAGGTAAGCGGGGAAATGGGTAAACAGCTGGATTCATTAGCCGACATGGTTACATTTGGTGTAGTTCCGGCTGTAGTAATGTATTATTTACTTGCACAAACATTTTGGAACAACATGCCTCCAGGTGGTCAACTGATAGAAGATAAGTACTACTCTATTTTAGCTTATTCTCCTTTTTTAATTGCGATTTTTTCAGCATTACGATTAGCAAAGTTCAATATTGATACGCGCCAAACTACTTCTTTTATTGGGGTTCCAACGCCAGCAAACGCAATGCTTATTTGTTCGTTTCCACTAATCATTCAGCACCATCCACAATTTGCATCTTGGATTTTAAACCCTTATTTTATTGTTACGGTAAGTTTGCTTATGTCGTACTTGCTGGTGGCAGAACTGCCTCTGTTTGCTTTAAAGTTTAAAAACTTTGGTTGGCCGGATAATAAAATTCGTTATTCATTCTTAATCATTTCATTGGTTTTGTTAATTCTGTTTCAGTTTTTAGCCATTCCTTTCATTATTTTTTTGTACATCATTTTATCGGTGATTAACAATCTAATGTCGGCTAAGCAATAAGCGAAAACCAAAATTTCGGAAAATAATTGTATTAATTTAACTCAAATATCATTTCTCACGTCACTTCGTTACACTCTAGACAAGTAAAATAGTTGAACAACTATTCGTGATTTGCTTACAAGATAGTGTGATGGAACATCCTATTGTTTAGGATTAACACTATTATTAAATTTTGTAGCAATAAAACCTGCAATAGGTGAAAAAGCTAATGCTACAATTTTTTTAGGATGTTCTTCTTTAGATGAAATTTTTGAGCTCACAGCACCTGCTGTAATAAGCTTTAAATTTTTATCGATAATGGTATAATGTACTTGTACTTCTCTTAAGTAACTGTCTGTTGCCAAACTATATGAATCGGGCACCATTCGAATATCCAGCTCATTAATAAAAATAAAATATTCCGATTTATATTTTTTATTTAAATACGGAATCAATTCATTATTGGGTGTTTTAATATTTGTGAATTTTTTGTCATTACTAATCTCTACAACTAACTGTCCGTCCTTAATCCCTGACTGTTTTTTATTTTCAACTGTTGTTGCGGTTGGTTTGTCTACCAAGTCGAATGAAATAGTTGTTGATTGATAAATATACGTTAAGTCTTTCGCTGTTTTTACAGAATCGGTATAAAAAGAAACAACAGGAGAGGAGATGCTTTGAAATTTTAATTTGAGTTCCTTATCTAATTGATGACGAAAAAATTCACGAATTTGTTTAAAGTCCCATTTTGTTTGCTGATTAAATTTTTGATCAAATTCGCTCATGTACATTTTGGGCTCAAAAGGAATAATCATGATTTTACCCGTAATTTCTTTTTTTGAATCACCGATATTTCTAACACCTTCCTGCGAAAAAGAGCTTAAACTAAAACAAAACAGGGAAAAGAAAAATATAATTTGTTTTATATTCATGAGTTAAATTATTTGCCAAATATCCATTTAACAACATCATTCCCATTCGCATACAACAAAAGTGCCAATAACAAAATCATTCCTGCATATTGTGCATACTCCATCAACTTTTCGTTTGGTTTTCTGCGCGTAATTACTTCGTATAACAAGAACATTACATGTCCACCATCTAATGCTGGTATAGGTAAAATATTCATGATGGCTAATACAATACTTAAAAAAGCAGTAAATGCCCAAAAGCTTTGCCAATCCCATTCAGGACTATAAGCATTAGCAATAGAAGCAAAACCACCAATTTCACGGTGTGCATCTTTTACTGTAAATAACACTTTCATTTGTTTTAAATAACTACTAAATGTTTCATTGGCTTTTCTTATCCCTGCAGGAAATGATGCAAAGAAGCCATAGGTTTTTGTATCCAATTCAAAATAATTATCAATGGATTTATGCCCTATTCCTATTTTACCTTGTTCATTTACTTGTGCTGTTTTTACAAGTGTATCGCCATTTCTAATCAACTGTATATCAATTGGCAAATTGGTATTTTGTTGTACTACTTTTACAAAATCCTGAAAATAGATAGTAGAAATTCCATTTACAGCAAGTATTTTATCTCCTTCTAAAATGCCAGCTTGTTCGGCTGCTTTTCCTTTAATTACCATCCCTACTTCAAATGGGAAGCGAGGTTCAACAAGCATATACTTGTTTTTAATCATCTCACTCAAATCATCTTCTGTAATGTCAAAATTCATTTTTTGTCCATCACGCTCCACTTGAATGCTTGTTGCTTTGTTAAGTATAATTTCCAAAGGAACCTTTCTGATATTTTCTACTTCTTTATTATCAACAGAAAGAATTTTATCTCCATCGCGTAATCCTATTTGATAGCCTAGTGTATCTACAGCTACACCATACTTTACATTTTTAGTAGGCAAGTATTGTTCGCCCCAAGTAAACAATACCATTGCATAAATTAAAACTCCTAAAATTACATTTACGGTAACCCCACCCACCATTACAATTAATCGTTGCCAAGCCGGTTTTGAACGAAACTCCCACGGTTGTGGAGGTAATTTCATTTGTTCTTTATCCATGCTTTCATCAATCATTCCGGCAATTTTAACATAGCCACCTAATGGCAACCAACCAATACCATATTCTGTTTCACCTTTTTTGAATTTAAACAATGAAAATTTCCAATCAAAAAACAAATAAAACTTTTCTACTCTTGTTTTAAATAATTTTGCGGGAATAAAATGACCTAACTCGTGCAATACAATAAGTATTGAAAGACTTAAGATAAATTGTGCTATTTTAATTACTACTTCCATTTATTATTTTCTTTAAATCAATTCAGTTGCTACGTTTCTTGTTTCCAAGTCAGTGGCTACATAATCTTCATATGTTGGTTTTTTTATAAAATCTACTTTTTGCAAACAACTTTCAACCACATCACTCATTTGTAAAAATCCAATTTTACCTTTTAAAAATGCGTCTACAGCAATTTCATTTGCTGCATTTAATACACAAGGAGCATTTCCTCCTATGTTCATTGCCTCAAATGCGAGTGCAAGGTTACGAAATGTTTTTGTATCTGCTTGCTCAAATGTAAGTTGAGGATAGTTAAAAAAACTAAAACGAGGAAAATCAGAATAAATTCTTTCGGGATATCCTAACGCGTATTGTATTGGTAATTTCATATCCGGCAAGCCCATTTGTGCTTTCATACTACCATCTGTAAATTGAACAATAGAGTGTATGATGCTTTGTGGATGCACAATAACATCAATTTGCTCTGGCTTTAAATTAAATAACCATTTTGCTTCAATTACTTCTAGTCCTTTATTCATCAATGAAGCGGAGTCGATAGTTATTTTTGCTCCCATATCCCAATTAGGATGTTTTAATGCTTGCTCCTTTTTTACTGTTTGTAAAAATGCTTGGTCTTTTCCTCTAAACGGACCACCAGAAGCCGTTAAAATAATTTTTTCAATTGGATTGTGCCATTCACCTGTTAAGCATTGAAAAATAGCAGAATGCTCCGAATCCACAGGATATAAATTAACTCCATTTTCTTTGGCAAGTTGTGTTACTATTTCGCCTGCTACCACTAATGTTTCTTTATTTGCTAAAGCAATTTGTTTTCCTGCTTTTATTGCCGAAATAGTAGACGCTAAGCCTGCATAACCTACAATAGCTGCAAGCACCACATCTACCGTATCCATTTGAACTACTTGTGCAATTGCCTTATCACCTGCAAATACTTTTATATCATACGATTTTAATGCTTCTTTTACGTAGGCATATTTAGTTTCATCGGCAATAACCACAGCGTTAGGGTTAAATTCAATGGCTTGTTTAATTAATAAATCAGCATTACCATTGGCTGTTAACACCTCAGCAACAAATTTATCCGGATTTGCACGAATCACATCCAAGGCTTGTGTGCCAATAGAACCAGTACTTCCTAGAATTGCTATGTTTTTTTTATTTTCAGTCATTTTAATTTTTTCACGATGCAAATATGATGCATTAACATTTTACACCCTCATTCCTACAACCAAAATATCATCAATTTGTTCGAGTTTTCCTTGCCAGTCTTCTACTGTTTTTTTTAATTCTAATTCTTGCGAATGCATTGGCAATTGATGAATTTGAACAAGCAATTCTTTTAATCGTTTGCTCATAAATTTTTTCCCATCAGGCCCACCAAACTGATCCACAATACCATCTGTAAAAGCATAGATAGTATCCGCACTTTGAAGTTGAATTACATGATTGGTAAATTGTTGATTATACTCAGTATATCCTGCAATTGAAAGCTTGTCGGATTTGTATTCAATCACTTGATTGTTTCTTACTATCCATAAAGGGCGGTTAGCACCAGAAAAGTTTAATATTTTTGTTGCTTTATCATACGAACACAAAACGATGTCCATGCCATCTTTAGATCCTGCTTGAATGTTATTTTGTTTTAACGCATTTTTTATACTCACATTCATATTTGATAGAATATCTCCCGGCTTTTCTATTTTTTTATCTATCAAACTTTGATTTAATTTATCAATACCTATCATGCTCATAAATGCTCCGGGAACACCATGCCCTGTACAATCGGCAACTGCAAAGTAAACAATTCCGTTTAGCTCATTAAACCAATAAAAATCGCCACTCACTACATCTTTAGGCATATACAAACCAAATCCTTCGGGGAAATATTTTTGCAGCACAGAAACTTCCGGTAGCATTGCTTCCTGAATTCGTTTTGCATAATTAATACTGTCCTGAATTTCTTTGTTTTTGGTTTCTATTTCTTTGTATGCATTCGACAATTTATAATTTGCTTTCTTTTTTTGAAGATTGCTTTTGTATAAAAAAAACGCAAACCCAATAATAACAGAACAAAATAGGAGCAAATAAATTTTAAATCTTTTTTCTTGTGCTAACTTTTCGTTGGTAAGCTCTTTTTCTGTTTCTAATGAATTAATCATTAGTTCTTTTTTTTCAGACTCGTATTTTGCTGACATTTCATTGATTTGACGGCTATTTTTTTCGTTATAAATTGAATCTTGTAACTCCGAAAAATGTTGCAAATGTTCGAATGCAGGAACAAATTGTTTTTGAGCAGAGTATGCCTTTGACAATAAATAATGTGACGTTGCTGTAACAGTTAAAAATTTATTTTCTTTTGCAACTTGCAATGCATCCTCTGCATATTTTATTGTTTTATCATATTTTTTTAATTGAAGAAAGCAATCGGCTATTCCATTACAACCTTCGGCATAGTTATAAAAGTCGCTATTGCTAAGATGTATTTTATTGGATAATTCAAAGTTTTCAATTGCCAAATCAAACTTTCCCATTTCAAAATAAATAGATGCCAAATTTCCATACCCCGAACCTATTCCTTTGTTCGTTTTTAATTCCTTGGCTAATTCTATCGTTTTTTGGGTGTATTCAAGAGCTTTTGTGTATTCTTTTTTAAACTTATGTACAATTCCTAAATCATCATAATTTGCAATTATCTCTCGTTTGTTTCCTAACCGTTCGTTTATTTCAAGTGACTTCAAATAATATTCAACAGTTAAGTTGTAATTTTTTTGTCCTTGATAAATCCAACCAATGTTTCTGTAACAATCAGCAATACCTGATTCGTTTTTACTTTCTTGATAAACCTTTAATGCTTTAAAATAATTATCGGAAGAGGCTGCAAAATCACCAGAAAACCAATACAAATCGCCTAAAAAATTTAAACATTTTCCTTGTTCATTATTGTATCTAAGAAGCTCTGCAAGCAACAATGCTTTTTTTATGTATTCAAATGATTTTGTTCTATCAACACTTTCATAAAGCTTTGCAACTTTTCTATATGAAACAATTCGAACCGTGTCATTTGTCGATTTTTCGGCCAATGATAGTATAGAGTCGATTGCACTATTTTGTGCAATCGAAAATACAATCGATGTAAAATAAAAAAGAAATAAGATAGTTGATTTCTTCATGAATCAAATATATAACATAATTGATTTATGAATGAAAAAGATGTTCAATTCCTGCATAAGTAAATGCTCCAGCTGTATATCCAATAATTGCAAGCCAAGCAATTTTTTTCAGATACCAAATAAAGTCTATTTTTTCCATCCCCATAGCAGCAACTCCGGCAGCAGAGCCAATAATTAAAATACTTCCACCTGTGCCAGCGCAATATGCCATAAACTCCCATAAATATGAATCAGGAGGATAGGTAGCTAAATCGTACATTCCCATTGATGCTGCAACCAAAGGAACATTGTCTACAATAGCTGATAGTACACCAATTGCCGGAACGATAATATTTAAATCGCCAATGGTATCGTTCATGTATTGCGCCAAGGAAGCCAATACTCCGGTTGACTGTAAAGATGAAATAGCAATTAAAATTCCTAAAAAGAATAAAATACTTGCCATATCTATTTTGCGTAAAGCATGAACAATAGATAACACATCTTTATCCTCATCATCTTTTTTGCTATGAATAATTTCGGTAACTACCCACAAAACACCTAAGCCAAATAAAACACCCATAAATGGAGGCAAATGAGTTAACGATTTAAATATAGGAACAAATACCAATGCTCCAATACCTAAAAAGAATACAACATTGCGTTCTGTTTCAGAAGTAGGGTTTTCAGAAATGCTCTCAGCAATAACAGGACGCTTAATATTCCCTTTTAATTTTAATGACAGTGCTATCAATGGAACAATCAAACAAACCAAACTAGGAATTAATAATTTCATAATAATATTGTTGGCTGTAACTTGTCCGCCAATCCAAAGCATAGTTGTAGTAACGTCACCAATCGGGCTCCAAGCACCGCCTGCATTGGCTGCAATAACAACCATACCTACAAATAGAAGTCTATCATTTTTGTCATCTATCAATTTACGTAACAATGATACCATTACAATGGCTGTAGTTAAGTTATCTAGGGCTGCTGATAAGAAAAAAGTAAGAATACAAAGTATCCATAACAATTTTACTTTATTTGTGGTGGTAATACGTGAAGTAATTACATCAAAACCATCATGTGCATCTATAAGCTCTACAATGGTCATTGCGCCCATCAAGAAAAACAAAATGCCGGATAATTCACCTATGTGTTCTGTTAGTTGTTCATTAATTAAATGGCTATCATCCCCCATTACAATGTAAACCGTCCAACACAACACACCTGCCAATAAGGCGCTTGCCGATTTATTTATATTTAAAGGATGTTCAAATGCTATTGCAATGTAGCCAAGAATAAAAATAACAATCATCAATAAAGTCATATCGCCTATAATTTAATTTTTTTGCAAAAATAAGTAAAACCTTTCATTGCTTGGTTTATAATCTACCAGAAGAAAGTAGTTTGAAATGTTAAAAACTTAAAACACCATGTATTGTTGCGGATTAATCGCATTTCCATTGTACCACAACTCAAAATGCAAGTGAGGACCAGTAGTTTGCTCTCCTGTATTTCCAATAATCGCAATTGGTTCGCCAGCTTTCACATAATCGCCCATTTTTTTTAGTAGAGCCGAATTATGCTTATAAACAGATATTAAATTATTTGAATGTTGAATTGCAATGGTATAACCTGTTTCTGCCGACCAAGATGCAAGAACAACCGTTCCATCCAATGTTGATTTAATAGCTTCATTTTCAGGGCCAACAATATCAATTCCAAAATGTTTTTCCTTTGATTTAAACTGTTCAGAAACAATTCCTTTCAAAGGAGTAAAAAAGAAAAAATTACTAATGCCGCTTTTGTTTGTTTCTGTACCATAAGCCAAACTGTATTTATCTTGTGACTCAAACTTATTTTTTAGTTCTTTTTCTTTGGCAGAAGCCTGCATCGGCAAATCCGTTTGCTTTTTGTTGGTGCCAGGCTTTGTTGTACTCGTATCTATTTTAATATCGCCATTTAAAACTGCTGTTAAATTATCCAGATAGGCTGTTTGGTCGAACAATGCCTGTTCAATGGAGTCACTTTTTAAGGTCAATTTTACTAAACGTCTGGTCATACCAACATCCGCATAACCAGGTATGTATTCTCTAAGTGGAGTAAATGCAATTACAGAGGTGACTAGAATAGTCATTACAATGGTAATAGAACCCAACAAAACAAAAAAGCCAAGAGGAGTTAATCGTAACGAAAAATTTTCTTCAAACGTATCATCATTCATAATTACAATTCTGTAACGATGCCTAATACGCTCAAAAAATTTTCGCTTCTTTTTCTTTTCTTCTGCCATGATTATTCGCAAATATCGAAATTATTTTGCGGAATAAATAATTAGAAAGAATAAGGACCTCTATTTTGCGAATCAACAGATTTAATCAATCATGTGATTATTAAAATATTTTAAGGTTTTATCAAAAAAATAAAATATTTTTGCTTTTCTTTAGTTATATAGGTTTTGAAACATTTTTAAGTGAAAAACAAAGTTCAATATTTTTTAAAACTCGTTTGTGCTATCCTTGTGCTTATGTTAGTAGATGGCTGCAAAACCACTAAAAACACTGCACTTCATAGAGGATGGCATAATATGAATGCCCGCTACAATGGTTATTTCTATTCAAAAGAGAATATGAAAGAAACCTTTAAAAAACTGAACAAACAAAACAAAGATGATTTTTCAAAACCAATTCCATTATTTGTTTATCCGGATAATATAGCCGCGAAGAGCTATTTTGGTGATTTTGACAAAACCATCAAAAAATCATCTTCTGTTATTCAACGACATGCAATTGTAAATAAAAAAACAAAAGAAGAAATTGCAAATGCCTGCAGATGGATTGATGAAAATTATATGTTAATTGGTCAAGCACATTTGTATAAACGTGATTATTTTTCGGCATTAGAAGTGTTTGAGTACGTATCAAAAAAATACCCAAACCCCGAAGCAAAATATAATGGAATGCTTTGGATGATAAGAACAAATAATGAAATTGGAAGTTTATCATTATCAGAATTAACTATTGATGAACTTAGAAATGCAAAAGATTTTCCAACGGACAAAAGCTATCAAAAGCAATTGGCAATGGCTACTGCCGACTTTCACATTAAACGTAACGACTATTCTCCTGCTATTAAACAATTAACAAAAGCTATTGGATTAACCAAAAACAAAAAAGAAAAAGCTCGTTCTCTTTTTGTTTTAGCACAATTGTACGAAAGCACAGGCGACACTAAAAAAGCCGCTCAGTTTTATGCGATGGTTCCTGGTTATCATCCAAACTATGAAATGGTTTTTAATGCACAAATCAAAAGAGCCACACTTATTGATATAAATAACGTTGTCGACTTAAAAACTGTAAAAAAACAGCTTTTAAAAATGCTGAAGGATGCAAAAAACATTGAGTATAAAGATCAAATCTATTATACCCTTGCCAATATTAGCCACAAAGAAAATGACATTCCGCAAACCATCTCATACCTTAACAATTCGGTTAGAACAAGTGTTTCTAATAACACTCAAAAAGCTTTATCATACTTAAAAAGAGCCGACATTCATTTCGAAAAACTTGATTATACAAAAGCACAAGCCGATTACGATAGCACCATGTCGTTTTTGCCAAAAGATTTTCCCAATTATACAAGCATTGATTCAAAAAGAAAAAACCTTACTGTACTTGTTACAAATTTAAGAACAATTGCACTGGAGGACAGTTTGCAACGACTAGCAAAAATGAACGAAACAGATAGAAATAATTATATCGATAAATTAATCGCAAAAACTGAAGAAGAAGAGCAGAAAAAAGAAGAAGAAAAGCAAAACGAATTAACACAATTGCAAAACCAACAAACAGCAAACCCGCAACAAAATAATACAACCGGGACAAACAGTTCATGGTATTTTTATAACCAAACAACAGTAAGTTTTGGAGTTGCAGAATTTAATAAACGCTGGGGAATCAGAAAACTTGAAGACAATTGGAGAAGAAGTGAAAAAGACCAAGTATTAGTTGCAAATACTGCCGACAATGATGATGATGATGATGATATTATTGATTCTGCTGCAGTGGCTACGAATGGAGCAAACGCAAAAAAGAACAAAAACAACAAAAAAGATAGAGCCTATTATTTAAAAAGCATTCCATTAACCGCAGAAGCAATTGACAAGTCAAATACTAAAATAGTGGATGCATACTACAATGCAGCAACCATATACAAAGAACAATTACAAAATAATAAAAAGGCAATTGAAACTTTTGAAGAACTAAACAGCCGATTCCCTGATAACAAACATCAACTTTCTGCTTATTATCAATTGTATCGTACTTTTTTAACAATGAACAATACTGCTAAAGCCGAACATTATAAAACTTTAATTTTAACAAATTATGCAAACACCGAGTTTGCTAAAATTATTAAAAACCCTGATTATGCTAAAGACATTGCAGCCACCAAAAGTGAAGTAGAAAATTTTTATACCGCTACTTATCAGCTATATATTGATGGCAATTATGCACAGGCACTTTCAAATTGCCAAAAAGCAGATAGCTCCTACTCAAAAAGTGCACTCATGCCACAATTTGCTTTTATTAAAGCACTGTGCATTGGACGAACACAAGACATCAATTCATTTGAAAGTGCATTAACACAAATTACCATAAAATATCCGAAAGAACCTGTAAAAGAAAAAGCACAGGAAATGCTTGAATTGATTAAGAAACAAAAAAATCCTGAAACAGCAATTTTAACAGATACTTCTCAAATAGCGAAATATGAATTTAAACAAGATGGAGAATATTATTGGGTTGCAGTAATTGAAAATGGGAAAGGCGATATAAACAAATTTAAAATCGCATTATCCGACATCAACAGTCAAACCTTTAGTATTGACCAATTAAGCATTACCAGTATGTTTTTAGATGCCACACACCAAATGGTAACAGTAAAACAATTCAATGGAAAAAACAAAGCAATGGATTATTTTACATTTATGAAATCAAATCAATTTGCCTATACCGACTTGGTTTCGGGAACCTACAAAACATTTATTATATCAGCCGAAAATTATTCTATCTTTTACAAAAGTAAAAACATTGAAGCCTACGATCAGTTTTTTACTCAAAACTACAAATAGAGAATAGCAATTGTTTTTTTGTTTTTTTCAGTTATCTTTACGAGCGTAAAAATTGTAATACTGAAATAAATGTTCAATAAAACAATGGCAAAAAACAATCAAACAGAAAATCCTTCGGTAAACATTATAGGAACAGGAACCATTATTGAAGGCGATATTACCACCAATGGCGATATGCGTATTGACGGCTCATTAACAGGAACCATTAATGTAAAAGGCAAGCTAGTAGTAGGAGTTTCAGGAATGGTAGAAGGTGAAATTATCTGCCAAAATGCAGATATTTCAGGAACCATTAAAGGTAAAATTGGCGTTGCAGAATTACTTTCATTAAAATCATCCTCAAAATTAACAGGAGATATTATTACCAATAAAATAGCAATTGAACCGGGAGCAACATTCTCTGGCTCATGTAGCATGGGCGGAATTATAAAAGACATCAAAGGTGAACGAACAGAAAAAACCGAGCTTGCCGAAAAAACCGCTTAACAATTATGTTAAGTATTCAGGAATGGCAGTCCAAATGGCTGCCATTATTGTTGGTGGCGTACTTGGGGGTATTGAACTCGATAAATACCTGAACTTAAGATTCCCTATTTTTACTTTAGTGCTTACCCTCCTTTCGGTATTTTTAGCCATTTATTATTTTATTAAAGATGTTCTTAAAAAATAAGTCATACAATGTCATCCAACAAACCATTTTTTAAACAATTAAGCATTTTTTCGATTTTCACATTGGGCATTTTACTGCTTTGGAATCAATTTGCATCAGAGCGTTTTCAAAGCAATTTAACCTGGCTTATTTGGCTGTTTTTTATAGCTACAACAACATTAATTCATCTTTTTTTAGTAAAATCGACCGAAAAAGACCCCAAAAAGTTTGTTGTAAACTTTATGTTAGTAACAGCCATCAAACTATTTGGTTATTTGATTTTGATTTTGATCTATGCACTTATCAAACGTGAGGCTGCACTAGGCTTTACCGTATTCTTTTTAGCCATGTATTTGTTGTACAGTGGTTTTGAAGTATTTACACTACTTCGTCACTTCCGAAAATAGTTTTTTGTCGCTCATAATCAAGGGTTTGTATCTACTATTATCCAACTGACAGAAATCATCAAAAAAACACATTCTTTTTCTTTAAAATATTGGTTTAAATGCCTAAGTTTGCACCCGAATTTGAAAACCGAGTAAAGAAACACGTGTAATGGCTAATAAAATCAATATTTTCAAGCAGTTTTTGGTTCTAATAAGCGTTTTTGCTTTTAACACCATTTGGGCATACGAACCAATTGAAAAAGAACACAACGCAGCAGAGTTTCATCAAACAAGTGCCGAACATGGTGAAAGCCATGAATCACAAGGATTTGACGCAGGAAAAATGATTATTGAGCACGTTGCTGATAGCTACGGATGGCATTTATGGGGACATACTTCATTGCCTTTGCCTATAATTATTAAATCAGACAAAGGATTTGACTGTTTTATGTCTTCAAAATTTAATCATGGTCATGATGCTGTTCAAGGAAATTACACCTATCGTATTGATGAAAAAACAAAAAGCATCATTGTTTTTGATGAATTAACAGGAACAGTTGATCAAGAAGCAACCGCAAAAATCACCGATTTTTCAATCACCAAAAATGTAGCAGCCATGTTTTTTAGCATGTTATTAATGCTTTGGATGTTTATTAAAGTTGCGAAACTAGCCACCAAAAACAGAGGTAAAGCACCAAGCGGATTACAATCTTGGATTGAACCATTGGTTGTTTTTGTTCGTGATGATGTTGCTAAACCAAGCATTGGAAAGAGCTACGAAAAGTTTATGCCTTTTCTATTAACCGTATTTTTCTTTATTTGGATTAACAATTTATTAGGCTTAATCCCTATTTTCCCAGGAGGAGCTAATTTAACAGGAAGCATTTCTGTTGCATTGGTATTGGCAGCTTTTACATTAGTAATTACATTTGTTGTAGCTAACAAACATTACTGGCGACATGTATTTGCAATGCCAGGAGTTCCATTGCCTGTATTAATCATTTTAACTCCAATTGAAATTTTAGGTTTGTTCTTACGTCCATTTGTATTGATGATTCGTTTGTTTGCAAACATTACAGCAGGACACATCATTGCATTAGCATTTTTTAGCTTGATTTTCATTTTTGGCGAAATGAATGCAGGACTAGGACTAGGCGTTTCGGTTCTTTCATTAGTATTTACCATTTTTATGGGTGCATTGGAATTGTTAGTTGCTTTTTTACAAGCATATGTATTTACATTGTTATCGGCTATTTATTTTGGTGCTGCAGTAGATGAAGGACACGATGTTCACCATCACCACGACCATGAAACAGAAGTAGCTCATCATTAATAAAAGGAAACTGGGTTTTAGTTGGGTAGCCTTGCCGGCAACTAAAACTTTAAAAATCGGCAGGGCAAAACAATAAAATAATTACAAAAT
>JAEUTT010000221.1 GCA_016787165.1 Bacteroidia bacterium
ATCATTCCAAGCAGCTGACAGCTTTCCAAATCAGTTTGAACATTATTTTAAATTCAGCTATTTTATTAGCATTTTGTTAATAAAAACAGCCACCAAAAACTAAAACAAATCGTAATTTTGCGAACTATTAATTATCAGAAAATACATTTGATTATGAGTGAACAAACAGAACATGTTAAATGCTTGATTATAGGAAGTGGTCCTGCAGGCTACACTGCTGCTATTTATGCAGCTCGTGCTGATTTAAAACCGGTTATGATTCAAGGCTTACAACCTGGTGGCCAGCTAACTATTACTACCGAAGTAGATAACTTTCCTGGTTATCCAAAAGGTGCACATGGCCCACAAATGATGGAAGATTTTAAAGCACAGGCAGAACGTTTTGGAACTGATATTCGCTGGGGATTGGTTACATCAGTTGATTTTACTGGCCCAGTACACAAAGTAATAGTAGATGAAAAAACAACCATTACTGCCGATAGTATAATTATTGCTACAGGTGCCTCAGCTAAATGGTTAGGATTGGAAAGTGAGCAACGCTTAAATGGATTTGGAGTTTCGGCATGTGCTGTTTGTGATGGATTTTTCTTTAAAGGACAAGATGTTGCCATTGTAGGAGCTGGCGACACAGCTGCAGAAGAAGCTACTTACCTTGCAAAATTATGCAAAAAAGTATATATGATTGTTAGAAAAGGAGAAATGCGCGCATCTAAAGCAATGCAACATCGAGTATTAAATACACCAAACATTGAAGTACTTTACAATACCGAAACAAAAGAAATTACGGGTGGGCAGTCTGTTGATGGAGCAATTTTAGTAAATAACAAAGGTGAAGAACGAAAAATTGCAGTTACAGGATTTTTTGTTGCCATTGGCCATACTCCCAACACTGCCATTTTTAAAGATTGGTTAGACTTAGATGAAACAGGATACATCAAAACCATTCCAGGTACCAGCAAAACAAACCGACCAGGAGTTTTTGCTACAGGTGATGCACAAGATAAAGTTTACCGCCAAGCTGTTACGGCAGCGGGTAGCGGTTGCATGGGCGCTTTGGATGCCGAGCGCTATTTAGCTGATTTTGGAGTTCACTAAAAACAGAAAAATGCTTTTACATGAAAGCGTTTTTCTTTTTTTTTTATATATTCACACAAAATTACAGAACAGAGTTACTTTTGAAAAAACTACTTCTTATACTTTTTATCTTCATTTATTCAGTAAATGCAAAAGCTCAGTTTTTTGGACAAGTACCTCAAGCCAAAAAATATGATGCAACTAAAGTTGTTGACCCTGAATACGGGATTGTGATGTACGAGAAATTGAACTTTCAAACTGGTGGAGATTCTGTTCGTAATGATAAAAGAGGATATGCTCAACAAGGTTGGATTGAAGATTTATATGAAAGTGGTAAACTACTACACAAAGGCTATTATGAAGATGGGCATTTAAAAATATACAAGAATTTTTATGAAAATGGGAATATTGAGCGCTCTTTTAAAATAATCGACTTTAAAAGATGTAATATGCAATTGTTTTATGAAGATGGTAAACTAAAATCGGATGTTACTTATTACGAAGGTGCCGCACAAATATGGATTGACTATTATCCTAACGGACAATTAGAATATCATGAAGAAAATACTAAAAGCATGGAATACTTGATTAAGCGTAATTCCTATCGTGAAGACGGTAAACCTAGCGACTTGTTTGAATTAATTGACCCTAAAAAAAGAATATACATAAAAAAAGAATATGCTGAAAACGGCTCCCTAAAAGCTGAAGGCACTATGAAATACAGCAAACCTATGATGGATTATCAAAAGGATGGTAACTGGAAAATATATGATGATAAAGGGAAGTCCACCGATGAAAAATGGGTAAATGGCGAACAAGTAACAAATTAAAAAAGGCACCGATTGGTGCCTTTTTTGGTAAAAACATATAAACGTATACGATTATGCTTTTTTCACATTAACTGCATTTAAGCCTCTTTTACCTTCTTGTTCTTCAAATGTAACTTTGTCACCATCGCGAACTTGGTCAACTAAACCTGTTGCATGAACAAAAACTTCTTGACCAGATCCATCTTCAGTGATAAATCCAAATCCTTTAGAAACATTAAAAAATTTTACTGTACCTGTTTTCATTAAATAAATTTTTAAATTAATACTTTAGCAAATGTACAAAAGTTATTTGAAACAATTACAAATATTAAAAATCTATTAAAATATTCATTAAAAAGGTAAATCATCCTCCTGAGATGCAGCGGTAAATGTTGCTGCAACATCATTCATTGAAGCACTTGAAGCTGTAGCATTACCTGAACCCGAATTTCCACCTTCAATTCTCCATGCTTCCAAAGAATTAAAATATTTTACTTCTCCTTGCGGATTTGTCCACTCTCTTCCACGAAGATTAAAATGCACTTTTAACTCATCACCTACATTATACTGGTCAATAATTGAACACTTATCTTGTGTTAATTGAAACGAAATGTGTTGAGGATACTGCGATGAATTATCAGTAATCACAAATTCTCTTTTTTTAAATTTTTCTGAAACTTGTTGTGTTTCGCTTTTTACTTTTAAAATCCCTGTAACGTCCATTTTTATTTATATTTAATTATTAATTATTTTTTAGTGATGATAAGCTAAAAGGGCTTTCCAAGCTTCTTCTACTTTATTATTTTCTAATAGCCCTTTAGCAATATGGTGCAGTTGATGTTCTAATTTCACTTTATCATTCCCATACAACTCAAACACTTCATTTATAGCACCTGAATTTTTATACGCTCTCACTGCTGATTCATCGGGCATACACTCCACATTTCCTAACTGACCTAAATTATTACCAGTAAGCACTGCTGAATTTTTAATAAATTCGGGAATCATATCCACACCTATTCCTATATTTTGAATTGGCTTAGCAACTTCAAACAAAGCATCTCCGTTTGTTCTGCTGTACCAGTTTGCCCCCAATCGAGCTACTAAATCTATTTTATTAGGGTCAATTTGTTGATTTGCATCCAACACTTGTTCTGAAATATGCATCAATACTACTTCACATATAATAAGATTTCCTGCTCCTCCATTTGTTCCAAGTTCAATCACTTGTTTTACTTTACACTCCAACTGTGCTGGTGATTCTTTTACCCTAAATGGTTTTACAAATTCCGAAGCAATGGGAGTAAAACCAGCTTTTACAAACTCATTTACTCCTTTTGGATATTCGGTACTTGCTAAGCTCATTTGTTGTACCATATCATAGTTAACCATATTGATAACAACTTCTGGCACCTCTTTAATATTATTATAAGTATGTTTTGTTTCACCTGTTCGCCCACTTCTTGCTGGCGAAAAAATAGCAATTGGCGGATTAGCGCTAAATACATTAAAAAAGCTAAAAGGAGCCAAATTAGGATTGCCATCTTTATCAATGGTGCTAGCAAAAGCAATTGGTCGTGGAGCCACCGCTCCTAACAAATAACTATGCAATTGGGCTGTTTTTACTTCTTTTGGATCAATTCTTAACATATATTCAATCTGTTGAGCAAAATTAAAATAATAATTAATGATGACTCGATTATATTATCAACGAAATTCAAAAAACTGTTAATAATTAATTTGAAAACAAACTTTTTAAATTATTATTTGTTCTATGCTTGTTAAATTAAAAGATTATAGCGTACTTGGTGTCTCTCAAAATAATTAAAATGAAAATCAAAAATGCACTTTTAAGCCTTACGGCTATCTTTAGTTTTGCTACAATTAGCGTAGCACAAAATTTAAATGTTACTCTTCAAGCTCATTTGCCATACACTGGATATACTTGTGCAAATATTTGCGGATATGTTGATACTGCCAACAATGAATATGCTTTGGTAGGTTCTTCTCAAGGTTTATCAATTGTAAATGTTACCAATCCAAATACACCTATATCCGTATTTCAACATACTGGACCTACAGGTAGTCAGGCGCTATGGCAAGAAATTAAAGTAAGAGGAAAATATGCTTATGTAACCACCGAAGCTGGTGGAGGATTACAAATATTTAACCTTAGCACATTGCCCAATGCAAGTGGCATTACAATGCACTCGTACACAGGTGATGGTACTATTGCTGGACAATTAAACTCAATACATGCATTACATATTGAAGGCAATTATGCTTATTTATACGGTAGTAATTTATTTAATGGAGGAGCTATTGCGGTTAATTTAACTGACCCATGGAATCCTATTTACGAAGGACATTATTCAATTGGCGTTTCTAACAATGATAGCTATGTTCATGATGGCTATGTTCGCAATGACACCTTGTATGCAGGACATATTTATACTGGCCGCTGTTCTGTTGTAGATTTTACAGATAAAGCAAACCCAATTGAATTAGCCAACTTTAATACACCCAATAATTTTACACACAACACTTGGCTTTCATCTGACAGTAAAACCTTATTTACTACTGATGAAGTTGATGATTCTTATTTAACATCCTATGATATTTCTGATATTGGAAATATTACTGAACTAGACCGTATACAATCAAATCCAGGTTCCAATTCAATGGTCCACAATACGCATATCATTAGTGTTGGAGGAAACGATTATGCAGTTACATCGTGGTACAAAGATGGTTTTACCATTGTAGATGCTGGCAGGCCACATAATTTAATTCAAGTTGCAAATTATGATACATACAGCGGAACAGGTGGTGGATCTGTTGGCGCATGGGGCGTATTCCCCTATTTCCCATCAGGTACCATTGTTGTTTCTAATATCAATGAAGGATTGTTTGTATTTAGCCCAAATTATGTTAGAGCTTGTTATTTAGAAGGAAATGTAACCGACTCTATCACAGGATTACCGATTTCAAATGCAAGTATTGAAATACTTACAACTACAGCATTTGATAATTCAAAATTATCAGGTGAATACGCTACAGGAGTTCCTTCACCAGGAGGAACGTATTCTGTACAATACTCAAAAGCTGGTTATGTAACTAAAATTATTTCAGGGATATCTCTTTCTGCCGGACAAGTTGCTCTACAAGATGTACAACTTGCGCCTTTAACTGCTTTTGCTTTAAGCGGAAAAGTAGTAGAGCAAGGAACTTCAACAGGAATACCTAACGCACACGTAAGAATTAATAGTCCTATCTATGACTATCAAACTACAGCGGATGCAAATGGAAATTTTACTTTGCCAGCTGTTTATGCCGATAATTACTCATTAACTGCAGGGAAATGGGGCTTTGTTACTAATTGTTCTCAAACTCAAACAATCAATCCTTCCAGCTTTATTACCATTGAGCTTGAAAAAGGATATTATGATGATTTTACTTTCAACTTTAACTGGACAACCTCCGGCAGT
>JAEUTT010000322.1 GCA_016787165.1 Bacteroidia bacterium
TCGATATTCTGTGATTAAAGCACAAATTTACGATTTTATTCTATGGTTTTGAAAAACAAAGTGAATATTTCTTGGTTATTGCTAATTTTACCGAAAATATAGAGTGAAATGGGTAGGTTTTTGGTTTGTTTTCTTTTTATCTTTGCAGTTGCTCAATTAAATGCACAATCTTTAAATAAGGGGTTTTCGGCATTGTCGATCTATAACTATTTTGAAGCTAAAAAGATTTTTCAGAAACAAATAAGAAAAAATCCAGCAGCGGCTGGATATGGTTTAAGTTGCATTTATTATCGTATTGATAATCCTTTTTCAAATATTGATAGTGCTTATAAGTATATTATTGTTTCTTTTTCCAGTTTCAATCAATTAAGTGATAAATCAAGGCAGAAGCTGGTAGAATTGAATGTGAATAAACGAGCCATTGACTCCTTAATGAATTTAATTCATATTAAAGGTTTTGAAAGAGCTAAGTCGGTTCATTCAATTGAGTCATATGATTTTTATATTGATAAATTTATTACAGCTCCTGAATGTTTTGATGCAATTGAGCTACGTAATAATTTAGCTTTTGAGCTAACAAAAAAAGAAAACACTTCTACAGCATATAAGTTGTTTGTTGAAAAATACCCATTATCAATACAAATTCAAGAAGCAAAAAAGTTATATTCAATTTCTTACTACAAAGAATCGACAAAAAACAATACAATTGAAGAATTTGAAAAATACATCAAAGAGCAGCCTTTGGGCGAGTTTATTGATGAGGCCGAAAATGCGCTTTTTAGTTTGTATACAAAGTCGGGTGACATAAATCAGTTTCATTCATTTATAAAAAAATATCCAACTAACAGAAATGTAGATTTAGCATGGAAAAACATCTATAATCAATACAATAGAGAGTATTTAACGTCTACTTTTTTACAGTTTAAAAAAGATTATCCCGATTTTCCATTTGTTGAAATTTTAAGTCAGGATATTGCTCTGTCTAAAACAACCATGTTGCCTATTGTAGAAAACGGGAAGTGGGGATTTGAGGATGTGAGTGGATTTGTATCTATACCTTGTGTGTACGATTGGGTAGAAGCATTTAGTGAAGGTATGGCCGCATGTGGTTTAAATGGAAAATCTGGTTTTATAAATAAAGCAGGAAAAGTAATGATTCCTTTTGCTTATGATGAGGTGGAGGATTTTAATCATGGCTTATCAATTGTTAAGCAAAATGGAAAGTATGGGGTTATTGATAAGATGGGTAGAATAGTAGTAAATTTTGAATATACTGAAATCTCTCCTTTTTCTGAAAAACATGCAGTGGTGGCGCAAAATGAAAAGTATGGGTATGTGAATTTAAAAGGAGAATTAGTTATTCCTATTATTTATTCAAAAGCGGATGATTTCCATCAAGGTATAGCTGCTGTAGAACTTGGAGGGCAAATGGGTTACATTAATACAAAAGGAGATATTGTAATTCCTCCGAAATATGATTGGGTTGAGAGTTTTAAAACAGATTACGCAAAAGTGAAATCATTAAAAAAATATGGAATGATTAATAAAGAAGGAGAGCAAGTAATACCTTGTGCGTATGATTTTATAGGTGATTTTTCAGAAGGTTTAGTAATGGTGGTTATGGATGGGAAGTATGGTTTTGCAAATCAAAAAGGAGAAATAATTGTACCAGTGCAATATGACTATACTGGCGTTTCTTATAAATTTTCGGATGGTTATACAATTGCTGAAAAAAATAAAAAAGCAGGATTGGTCGATGTTTCTTCTAAGTATATAACACTTAAAGAGTTTGATAAGATTGAATCTTATTCTGAAGGCTTAGCAGCTGTACAGAAAAAAAGCAAGTGGGGGTATGTGGATGTGAAACAAAAACTGGCAATTTCTACTGTGTATGAGTCAGTATCACCGTTTAAAGATTGTTTGGCTAAAGTAGCAAAAAATAATAAAGTTGGTTTTATTGCTAAAAACGGAAAAATTAAAATCGATTTTATATATGATGATGCCTCTGATTTTGAGAATGGGTTTTCAATAGTATCAAAAGAAGATTATCTGGGGTTAATAGATATCAGTGGTTCCGAAATAATACCTATTGAAGCAGACGAGATAGAATTATGGGGCTGGGGCATTTATAAAGTTGTTAAAAACAAAAAGATGGCATACGTAGATGCTGTTAATAAAAAGGTGCTTTGGAAAGCATCTGGATTCCAGTAGCCAATCTTGCTACAAAACCTATCAATGTTAACTAAATATTATAAAAATTACTTTGATAAGTTTGATTTTTTCATATTTTTATAGCTTCAATAAATAATGCTTATTAACAAATGTGTGTTTGTAATTAAGTGTTCGTGTATAAAAAATAACTACTAAGTTGAAATAGATTTGCTAAAAGTAAAATCAATTTCAGTTTAGTGTATTGTTTAATATTACTAAACTAGCTATTATGATAAAAAAACTACTTCTTACATCTTATGCCTTGTTTACTGTGCTCAGTAACAGTACAGCTCAAGTTGAAAAAACAAAACAACTTCCATCCGTTGCCTTGGGCGTAGGTATCCTTTCTTTTAATGGTGATGTTGGTAATGGTGTTAGTTTAAGTTCATTTAGCAGAATCAGAGGTGGTTACTCATTAACAGTAGAACAACGAATAGGAAAAATTATTGGTGTTTCTGTAAATGGGATTTATGGAAAATTAGCAGATAGTGAAAGAAGCAAAACGAACAATGTAAATTTTCAATCACAAATAATTCAAGCGGATTTAAACTTAACAATTCACTTGGATAATGATTTCTTGTTTAAACGCAATAGCGTTTTCGCTCCTTATCTATTTGTAGGTTTTGGTTATTTGAAGTTTGATTCGTATGGAGATTTAAAGGATAAGAATGGGGTTATGTACAATTATTGGAGTGATGGAACCATTCGAAATATTGCAGAAGGAGATACAGGT
>JAEUTT010000324.1 GCA_016787165.1 Bacteroidia bacterium
AAAACAGAGAGCAACAATTGCTTTATTGACTTTATTTTCTCTAACAGGTTTTGGAAAATCAATTTCATTTTCATCGGATATTAATAATAGCTTTCCTTTCATTGCAGACATCATTTCTTTGGCAACGTGTAACCCTAATCCCGAACCAATATTGTGAGGTTTTCCAGTTTGAAAAGGTTCTGCCGCTACGTCTAACGGCAAATTAAATCCCGGTCCATTGTCGGAAACTACAATAGAATTATATCCTTTTATTTCGTCAGTAATATAGACAGAAATATATCTTTTAGATTTACGAGCATAGCTTAGCCAAAATATGGCGTTATCCAACAAATTAGTGAGAACCGAAATTGCTTCGGCTTTTGCTAAATATGCTTCAAGTTTGGAATTTTTCCAATTGTGAATAACATCAATTGAATGGTCTAAAAATCTAAATTCGTAGTTATCTAACGCTATCGAAACAATTTCACTCAAAGGGGTTAAACGAATGTCTGATTTTTTCAGCATTGCCGAATAACCTCGTATGATTTTTTCTAACGAAATAGAAATTCGAACCGCTTTATCCTTTTCATTTCTTTCAATACAGCCGGTTAATTCAGCAATTAGTTTGTCTAATTCGTGAATTACAATTCCTAAATTCAAACCTGCGTTTGCGCTTTTGATAAGCACTTCCTTAACTTCTTTGTATTGGTCATTAACACGGTGCAAGTATTTTAAAATCTCATCTTTTACACCTTCTTTATTATCTACTTTTTCTTCTACGAGTGTCATCACTTCGTTTAAGTCAGACAAAACGGGTTCAACCGAACGATGTTTTTTATACAACGTAGTTAGTAATGCTTTGTCTATGTTTCTTTCTCTTACAATTAATGAAAGAGCATAATTTACGGCTTCAACAAAATCAAAATAATGTTCATTTTCAATAAAACCTTCTCTGTTGGTTTTCTCTACAAGTCCAGTGCTTGAATCTCTTTTTATTTTTACAGAACCTAATACGATGTTGTTGCTGACATTTCCACCAAGACGATGAACTCTTTTTAAATCTATTCCGAGCCAATCATTATCTCTTTCACCATAATTGTAAACTCTTACTCCGTCTCTGTAAACTCTAACCCCTCCATTTTCCCTCAAATATGTTTTTAATGCTGTTTTTTCAGCATTTACATAACTGAAAATTTGTGCGTCTGTATCAAAAATAACGATGTCAAATTCAACGATTCCAACTTTACTTTCATCTAAATCAATATCTTCAAATTTTCTTGTATCAGCATTCCATTTTTTAATATTCTTATCTTCTTCGGGTAAATCTTTCAATTTTACTGTTCTGCCCGAATCAACTCTTTCAAGGTTACTCCAAGGTTTGAAATCGTATTTGAATTCAATAATTTCTCCGCCTTTCATTTTGCAATGACCAAAATAAAGAGCATTCTTTTTTATATCGTCAAAATCCGGTAAACCTTCAAATACATTTGTATTACTTTTTGCTAAGACACTGAAAGCATCATTATAGTCACTTTTATCGTCAATAAAAGGACTATTCAATGAAGTAATGTTTCTATGAACTTCTCTAAGTTGTCTTCTGTCCCAATCTGCTTTTAAATCTTCAATTATTATTTTTGTTCCGGTAGAATTTTTGAAAGTTTTAGGCGTAGGATTTTCTTCTAAGTCAATAGAAAAATCGGTTATGTTTTTTGCTGAATATAGATTGTTCCAATCTATTGTTAATTCTACTTCTTTACTGTTTTTCGCTTTAGAAATCAGTTTTATTTTGTTGCCTAATTTATGAATGCTTAGGCGTCCAATTCCTTTTTCTCCTAATGGAATTCTACCGCAGTCGTTCGGTTCAAGTTTTTTCTTTTTATTGTCAGTTCCGACAACAAGCCAAACATTTTCAATAATAGTTTTGCTCATTCCAAAACCGTCATCTTCAATCGTCAGCGATTTTAGTTTCCCATTTTGAAAATTAAAATCCACTATGCAATGTTTCGCACAAGCATCATAAGAGTTTTTAATTAACTCAAATAATGCAATGCTCTCGTTTTTTATCAAATCTTCTCCGAGATGTGATAATATACGAGGCGATATTGAAAAATTCAGTTTCATTTATGATTTTGAATTATTGCTTTGCCAATGGCAGTAGCATATTTTGGCGGAACTGCATTCCCAATCATTCGTGCCGTGTTGGCAATGCTTGCTGTTTTGAAAATATAGTTTTTCGGGAACGATTGTAAAACCGCACCTTCACGCAATGAAATTGCTCTGTTTTCTTCGGGGTGAGCAAAACGTCCGTTTGAAATACTGAAAAATTTTGTTGTTATAGTTGGCGAAGGTCTGTCCCACCACATTCTACCGTAGGTGTCTTTAAAATTTTCTTTGTCGTTCTTGTGGCAGTTTGGGGCTAATTCAGCGTTGTCCGCATACGCTAAACGAGTTCCCCCATTTTTTTTAGTCAATGAAAGGCGTTTGATATTTATGTCTTTCAACCCTGCAACCGTGTGCATAAAAGATGAATTGTCTTTGTGTCCGGCTTTTACTTTCGGAAAACCGTTTTCTACACCTAAAACATCTCTGACAGTTCGAGGCTTGGCTTTAGATTTTACAGGTTCTAATTCTACTTTAGTTACTCTATTTGCAATAAGTGTAAACCGTCTTCTGTGTTGAGGCACTTCATAATTACTCACTTCGTGAACATCAAAATGCACTTTGTATTTGTTGCTTTTCAACCATTCAATAAATTCTTCTAAGCCGCTTTCAGCTTTTCTTCTCAATACGCCCGGCACATTTTCAACCACAACATAACCCGGTTGAAAGTATTCTACAAAACGTCTAAATTCTTTCAATAAATCCTTTGATTTTTCGGATTTGTTTTTGTTCGTGTTAATGATACTCCAAAATTGGCAAGGACTGCAACCGATAAGAACCAAATTTTTGTCTTTCTTTTTTAAAGAAAGTTCTTTTTCTAATTCCTTTTCTTTCAAATTGAAAATATCAGCGTGTATAAACTTAGCTCCTTTAATATTTGATGTATATGTTTCTTCGCAAGTTTTGTCAAAGTCAATGCCTGCCAGAATTTTAATTCCGGCTTGTTGTATTCCATAGCTCATACCGCCTCCGGAACAGAAAAAATCAACTGCTTTTAACTTGTTTTCTTTCATTAATTGTTTGTTCAATTATGTCGGCACAAAGTAATAAACTTTTCTTAATATCCTTACCCAAAAATCGTAAAATCTTCCATCCTTTCAAAGTTAATTTTTCATTCACTTCCTTGTCCCTGTCTATATTTCGTTGGATTTTCTTATGCCAAAAATCAATGTTTGACTTATGTTCGTGCTTTTTTGTTTCCCAATCTTTGCCGTGCCAAAATTCACTATCTACGAAAATGGCAAGTTTAATTTTCTTAAAAGTCAGGTCGGGTTTTCCGAAAACCGTTTTATTGTTTTTGCGATAACGGTGTCCACGTTTCCAAAGTTCTTTGGCTAAAGCAAGTTCAATTTTTGAACCTGTCGCTTTAACGGCTTGCATATTTTTTCGTCTTTGTTCTTTGGTTAATCTGTCCACGTTACAAACCTACAAATTATAGTTGGGTGGTGGGTGGGCTTGGGTGTGTTGGGCAAAATTAAATGTGGTGTTTTGTGTCGTCTTGTGCGGTGGCAAACACCTATTTTAATTTTGCGAAGAATAGCCAAACGGCTTTGCCGAAAAATCACCTGTCGCTTGTTTGTCAGCCCGAATGTTGAAGTTTAGCACTGTCGCCCTACGGTTGCAGGCAACTTACAGATTAGTCTCACATTTGTAA
>JAEUTT010000367.1 GCA_016787165.1 Bacteroidia bacterium
CATATTAACGATAATTTTTCTTTCGACTTTGTTCTCTTGTGCAGAACAAAACAACACAAATCAAAGTTCAACAGAAATTGAAAAAGACACTATTTCTATAACGACAAAGACCGACAATACAAAACCTGAAGAAAAACAAAACACAACTCAAACAATATTTAATCAAAGAGCAGTTGAAGAGTTTTTAATTTCAACCCAACGTGATACAGTAATAAAAGGAAAAAAAGGAGTACTGGTTTATATACCGGGCGATGCGTTTGAAACTAAAAGCAATTCAAAAGTCAAAATTCAATTGGAAGAATATTTAAGTATTTCCGACATGCTATTTGCATGTTTAACAACAACCTCAAACGGAAAGCTTTTAGAAACAAATGGAATGATTAATATTAAAGCAAGCATTGACAATACAGAATTAAAACTCAAACCAAACAAAGAAATCATTGTTCATTTTCCAAAAAAGAACAAAACAAAAGAAATGCATCTTTTTTATGGAGAACAAAAGGAAAATGATATTAATTGGCAAAAAGATAATACGGACCTATTTGTTAATAAAATCAAATTAATTGTAGTGGGAAGTATTGGAGGTTCAGTATCCTCAAATGGAGAAAAACCAAGAATAGCAATGCTTCAGGATTCATCAAAATATCAATTTGCTTATGAGTATTTCGAAAATAATTTTAATTATGACCCTAAATCCTATGATGATAAATTCAATAGGTACCTAGCTAACAATAGAATCCGTATAAATTTTAAAATAAGTAAGAACGGAAAAGCAGAAGAAATTCGCATAGAGAAACCCTCTCCAGATAAAAGTCAAGAACCTATAAGCGACAAGAATTTTGAAAGAGATGTAATTAATTTTATTAGCAACGAACTCCCTTTAATGAAGTATGTTTATCAGCCAAGACTTCAAAATTCGTTTGTTGTTAGAACAGACACCATACGGGTTTCGCGATATATGAATAACAAGGAATATGTAAAATCATTTGAAAAGAAATATATGAAGGGCAATACATTTAAAGAAGAAGAATTGGACTATTATATTTTTGCCGTTTCAAAACTTGGATGGATAAATTGCGACAGATTCCCAGACATTAAGTCACCAAAAACAAACTTTATTGTTACCATTGACACCACCTATAAAACCGAAGCAAGAATTATTCTAACAGACTTTAAGAGTATAACGAATAATTACCAAGTAGAAAAAGGTGATTTAGTTTTTAAAAACATTCCAACTAAACTGAAAATCAAACTTCTTTTAATTCAGTATCGCAACAACAAAACTTATTATGACATTAAAGAATCAAATACTAGCAACCTGGTAGAAAACAAATTTAACTTTCAACCAGTAACTGTAGCTGAACTGAAAACAAAATTAGAAACGTTAAACTGACACATCAAACAAAACTGCACATAACAGCGGTTAAGCGCGATGCGGAGTTTCTGCAAGTTGCAAATGCTTTTTTTCAGCGGTGCTTCTCGAGATTTTTGAATTTGCGATGAAGTTCAGTACATTTAATAAATTTTTTCGGTTAAGAAAGTTGGTGCAAGCAATTCCGCACAGCTGGTAGCTGCGAAACGTTAGGTGCAATGGCCAGACAAAATTCCTCAAAATGACAAACGAACAGACTTTTAAGACTAATTCGAAATTTAAATACGTAACCTACGAACCTGACGCAGACAGTTGGTATTTTGCATTTGAAGACAAAACATCATTTTTTTTAACTACGTTCTGGAGACTTTTACACAATAACAAAATTGAAATGGTGTCTCTTGACAACGGAAACCAATTTGGAGTTCCAAAGCTTGTCGACCTTGTAGAAATGCTGACAAAAATACTGACTGGAAAATCTTTACTTGAAATAAAAGTTAAGCAAGACACAGCAGACTTGCTTTTGACTTTAACAGACAACATCCAAATAGAAATATTTATTTCTTCGACAGGTTATGAAAGTTACAATTTCTCACTTGACAATAAAAATTACTACGGACTAGGTTCTGGAGATATTGCTGTGTTTGAAAACAAATAAAAAAGACGCAAGCTCCGAAACATTTAATTTTACTTAAAGACAATATGAAAATTTCATTACAAATATTACTACTATTATTTTCATTTTATTGTAAAGGACAAATAACTATTAATTCAGTTTCACTATTATCAGACGGAGTTCTGCACTCAAGTATTAGCCTTCCTTCTAAGTATACAACCCCCGTAGGCGCGAAGCTGAAGCGATTGACAATGCGGTAGCGCTTCGTGACAACAATTAATTACAGGTATTAAAATAGTTGAGAAATCATTTCAATGAAGAGATTCCTCTCTGCGGTCGGAATGACAGTAAAAAAAGCTTACACCTTCTTTAACAAGCAGTCCTCGCCTTTAACGTAAACGTATTACTTATAATCTTCCACTAAAATTTGCTGTTTGCAAAAAGGGTATTCATATTCTAATTGGTTAGATGCTACTATAATTAGTCGCTTAAAAGAGTAATTGTTTACCAATTGCTGGTACCAATTTATGGCATTTTTATCTAAATTAGATGTAGGTTCATCCAGCAATAACAATGGTGTATTGCTTAACACCGCCAATGCCAAACGCACACGCTGTTTCATTCCGGATGAATAGTATTTTAATTGTTTGTCTTTTGCTTTTTCCAGCTCTGCTAATTGTACAATATCCATGGTGCTTAGTCCTTCATAAAAGGGTTTAAATTTTTTATGAAACTCAATACTTTCGGTAAGTGTAAAATCTTCAAACAGTTCCAGGTAAGGAGCAGCAAAACTTAGTTGCTTGTATATTTGTTCTGTTTCTATTGTTTGTTGGTTTTCTGTTTTATAACTAACAGTACCTTCGGAAGGAATTAAATTGCCTGCAATGGTTTGCAGTAAGGTAGATTTTCCGGAGCCATTGGCTCCAAGTATTACATAATTGTTTTCAGATAAAAATTCAAGGTTTACTTTACGAAATATCCATTCGTAATTGTATCGCTTTCCTACATTGCTGAGTTGAATATTCATTTAGTGTTTAGGAAATACCACGCATAATACCATCTTTTGAATTGCGTATAAAATTCAAAATTTGATCTTTTTCAATGGATGCAGGTGCTTCTTGTTCA
Organism: Bacteroidia bacterium; assembly: GCA_016787165.1. Classification (GTDB taxonomy): domain Bacteria; phylum Bacteroidota; class Bacteroidia; order 2-12-FULL-35-15; family 2-12-FULL-35-15; genus 2-12-FULL-35-15. Next base: position 3,114 of record JAEUTT010000367.1, read on the forward strand.
ATGATAGCAAGTGCATTGGTTACATTGTGTCCTTTTACATACAAGGTTCTGTAAATATCTTCTATTTGCATGATGGATTCATTGCTAAATCCTCTTCTGCGTAATCCTACGGAGTTTACACCTACATATTGCAATGGTTCGCGTGCAGCTTTCGTAAATGGAGGAACATTTTTTCTAACGCCAGTTAATCCCGAAATAAATGCATGTGCACCTACTCTCACAAATTGTCCTACTCCTACTCCACCTTCAATGATTACCCAATCTTCAATGTCTACATGTCCGGCTAAATTAACGCTGTTAGCAATAATTACATTATTTCCAACAATACAATCGTGTGCAATGTGTGCATAAGCCATAATCAAACAATTGCTGCCAATGGCTGTTTTCATTTTATCGGCAGTACCTCTGTTTACAGTCACACATTCTCTGATGGAGGTATTATCGCCTATTTCTACAACAGAATCTTCGCCTTTAAATTTTAAATCTTGAGGTACAGCAGCAATTACAGCTCCCGGAAATATTTTACAATTTTTTCCTATTCGTGCTTTTGGAAAAACAGTAACATTAGGGCCAATCCATGTATTATCGCCTATTTCCACATCTTCGTAAATAGATGCAAAAGGAGAAATGGTAACATTTTTTCCGATTTTAGCATCGGGATGTATATAGCTTAAATTACTCATACGGTTGCTGCTGTTTTAGTTTCCTGAGGTGCTTTGTCTTTTATCACTTGTGCAAGCATTACTGCTTCACACACTTCTTTACCATTTACATATCCTACTCCTCGCATGTTTACTAATCCTCTTCTAATCGGACTTTCAAGTGATAGTTTAAACACAATGGTATCGCCAGGAATTACTTTTTGTTTAAATTTTACTCCATCAATTTTCATAAAATAGGTACTGTAATATTCTGGGTCGGGTACTTGTGATAAAGCAAAAATACCACCTACTTGTGCCATGGCTTCAATTTGCATTACACCAGGGAATACAGGATTGTCAGGAAAATGGCCTTGAAAAAATGGCTCATTAAGTGTTACATTTTTTATACCTACAATGCTTTGAGCATCCATCTCCATCACTTTATCAATCATTAAAAATGGATAGCGATGAGGCAACATTTTGGTGATATCATTGATATCATACAAAGGCTTTTTAGTTAAATCAAAATGAACCGAATTGTTTTTCTTTTTAGATTTAATTAGTTCTTTAATTTTTTTAGCAAAGGCAATATTGCCGGCATGTCCCGGACGAGCGGCCAATACATGAAGTTTTAAAGGAGTGCCAACCAATGCTAAATCACCAACAATATCAAGTAATTTATGACGAGCAGGCTCATTAAAATAATGCAATGTAGTATTGTTTAATACGCCTCTTCCTTTTACTTCTACATCTTCTTTATTAAATACTTTTTTAAGATGTGCAATTTTATCGGGTGCTACTTCTTTATCAACTAATACAATGGCATTGTTTAAGTCGCCACCTTTAATTAAATTATGTGCTAACAACGCTTCTAGTTCATGTAAAAAAACAAATGTTCTGCACATGGCTATGTCTGATTTAAATTCGCCAATATGGTACATTGAAGCATGTTGTGTTCCTAATACATCGGAGTTGTAATCAACCATAACGGTAGCACGATATTCATCCTGAGGAACAGCAAGCATTTCTACTTTTTTAATAGGATCTTCAAATGTCAAGTTTTCGGTAAGTACAAAGTATTCACGTTCAGCATTTTGTTCAACAATACCAGCATTTTCTAATGCAAGTATAAAAGGCATTGAACTACCATCCATGATAGGCATTTCTGGACCATCCAATTGAATTAAGCAATTGTCAATTTCTAAACCAACAAGAGCAGCTAAAACGTGTTCGGTAGTATGAACTTTTGCACCATTTTGTTCTAATGTTGTTCCTCTAGAAGTATCCACCACATTGTCTACATCAGCATCAATGATAGGATTGTTGGGCATATCTACTCGTTGGAATTTGTATCCATGGTTTTCGGGAGCAGGCACAAAAGTTAAATTAACTTGTTTTCCGGTGTGTAAACCTA
>JAEUTT010000378.1 GCA_016787165.1 Bacteroidia bacterium
GTGAATATTTTTGGATATCTAAACAACATCTACATTTATGCAAATGTTTAAACAGAATAAATTACATCTCAGGACAAATCCGACAAAATAAATGTTTTGTCAAAAACTGAATACACTAAAATATTCATTCCTCTTTCTAAAACATCCGAAGTGAGTGACAACAGTTTTATAACTTTTGTAAAAAAAGATACCGTTAAAACAAATAAAAACTATGAAATAAATTTAAATGGTATTCGACTTAATTTCGATCTAGAAGTAACGCCTGATGCTGAGGTACAACTTGTTTTTGATCAAAAAGTAGGTGATGTAATTAAAGCAAAAGGAACCGGAATCATTAAATTAAATATTTCATCAACCGGTGATTTTAAAATGTTTGGAAATTATGAAATAGAAAACGGTGACTATTTATTTACATTACAAAATTTAATAAACAAAAAATTTGATATTGAAAATGGAAGCACTATCAAGTGGAATGGAATTCCTTACAAAGCTGATTTGAATATCAATGCTATTTACAAAGCAAGAGCATCTTTAAAACCATTTTTCCCGAACGACTCCTCCGGTATTTATAAAAAAAGATATCCTGTTGACTTAAAATTGTCAATGACAAACGATTTACTTAGTCCTGATATTAATTTTGATTTAGCACTACCAACCGTGGATGCAGGAACACGCCAGCAAGTAATGGGCTATTTAAATACAGAAACAGAAATGAACAGGCAAGTATTTTCATTACTTATACTAAACAGTTTTATTACACCACCACAATTTAATACGGGCGCTGGACTAGATGTTGCTAATGCAGCAGAAGCAAATACATTTGAAATCCTTTCCAATCAATTAAGTAACATGCTAAGTAAAATAAGTAAGGATTTTGACATTGGTATAAACTACCGCCCTGGAGATGCTATTACAAAAGATGAGCTTGGAGTTGCTTTATCAACACAACTTTTTAACGATAAGCTTACAATAGATGGAAATGTTGGTGTTAATAATAACAATACAAACAGCAATCAAAATACAAACAACATTGTAGGTGATGTGATTATTGATTATAAACTTACCGATGATGGAAAAGTGCGAATAAAAGCTTTTAACAAAGCAAATGACAACAATAATCAGTTTTTTACTTCTGGACAATACACTCAAGGAATTGGGGTTTTTTACAGAGAAGAATTTGATACTATTGGAGAGCTTTACAAACGATACCTTTCAACGGTAAGCAATAGAAGAAAAAGCAAAAAAGAAGAAGAAAACAAATAGCTACACACTAATTTTTAAGCCATCATAAGCAAGCTCTATCATTGATGGTAACTCTTTTTGAACATCATCATGTAAACCAAGCTGATGACTAATATGAGTAAAATAAGCTTTTTCGGGCTTTAATTCATGTACTAATTTTATGGCTTCTTCAAACGTAAAATGCGACAAATGCGACTCCTTTCTTAAGGCATTTAACACTAAAACTTTTGTCCCTTTTATTTTTTCTTTTTCAATATCTGCAATAAAATTTGCATCTGTTATGTAAGTAAAGTCACCTATTCTAAAGCCAAATACAGGTAGTTTATAGTGCAATACTTCTATCGGCATAATATCCACTCCTTGTATGTTTATTAATTTATTTTCAAGTAAGTGTAAATTTATTTCAGGAATTCCAGGATATTTAAAATCACTAAATATATACGCAAATTCCCTTCTAATAGCCTCCTGCACCCTCACCGAAGCATATACTTCCATCTTTTTTTGATGTATAAAATTAAAGGCTCTAATATCATCAAACCCAGCAGTGTGATCCTTATGTTCATGTGTAAATAAAACGGCATCTATATTTTTAACTTCTTCACGTAGCATTTGTTGCCTAAAATCGGGGCCTGTATCAACAACAAAGGACTTCCCATTTATTTCTATTAAAATAGAAGTACGCAATCGCTTATCTTTTGCATTGGACGATGTACAAACAATACAATTACAAGCAATAATGGGTACACCTTGTGAGGTTCCGGTTCCTAAAAATGTAACTTTCACGTACTATTTAGTTTTTAAAGTCTTTTTGTAAAGTTGCTAAAAAAAATGGATTTTACTTGCATTAATTTTAAGAAATTAAAAAAGATTAATAACATTTTTTAACAATACAAGTTAGACCAATATAATGAACAACAAAAAGATTAATTTCTTATACTTGTACTATGCTTTCAATCTTTATTTCTATAAGCTTTATTGATGCCATCGATATTTTTTTGGTGGCTTTACTTATATACCAACTCTACAATTTGGTAAAAGGTACCGTAGCAATCAATATTTTTATTGGAATTTTGCTGTTTTATCTGCTATGGATTATTGTAAAAGCATTGAACATGCAATTATTTGGCAGTATTTTAGGAAAGTTTATAGATGTAGGATTCATAGCACTGTTAATTGTATTCCAACAAGAACTAAGGCGATTTTTGCTTTTTATTGGAACTTCTGATTTTTTTACAAAAGGAAAACTTGGAAAAGGATTGTTTGATTTTAAATGGCAAGTAAATACAACATCTACATTAGATACAAATGCCATTATAAAAGCTTGTAAGCACATGAGTGAGAGTAAAACAGGCGCTATAATCATACTTACCAAAAACAATGATTTAAAATTTTATGCAAACACAGGTGATACTATTGAAGCAAAAGTATCCGTTAGAATGATTGAAAGTATTTTTTATAAAAACTCACCATTACACGATGGTGCCATTATTATTTCTAACAATATAATTGTTGCAGCACGTTGTGTGTTACCCGTTACAGAAAACTCCGACTTCCCTGCACACTTAGGTATGCGACACAGAGCTGCTGTAGGAATTACAGAAAATACCGATGCTATTGCAATTGTAGTTTCAGAACAAACAGGTGAAATTTCATTCTCAAAAGAAGGGGAATTAAAACATACGTTAACACCAGAACGAATAAAAGAATTGCTAGACCGAGAATTTAATTAGTTTTATTTTTCTTTTTAAACTCCTCAATTAATTGTTCATCCGATTTACCTAAATGCTGAATAGCTGCTTTCGCATCATTTGCGTAATGCGACTGTGGATATTCTTTAATAACCTTTTCATAAATTACTTTCGCAGAATCATCATTATTCAGGTAATTATCAAATATATGCGCCTGCAAATACAAGCAATCAACATAATACTTGTATGCAGTATAATTTTTAACAATGTTTTTATAATAACCAAGCGCTTGTTTATATTGCATATTTGCAGTTGCTATCTCTCCTGCTTTAAATATAAAATCAGGAGTTAATGAATCGGAAGGAAACTTACTAATAAACTCCGAATATATTGAAATCGCCATATCGGCTTTGATTGCATCCAATGTTTGAGCAACATATAATTCCGACTCAATTTTTTTAATTTTATCAATTAACAACTTACGAGTTTCAATTGGCTCTAAAGTAGTATTTTCTTTATGTGACTCATCATTTCCACAAGATGAGAACAATAGTGCTGCTAAAACAAAAATTCCAATACTTTTTTTCATACTAATTTATTTAACAGGGAAACGCATTTTATATCCTATTTGAACTTTTCCTTTTGAAATATCATTTAACTTACCTTGAATCATTCTTCTTCTCAAAGGGCTTATTCTATCGGTAAATAGTTTACCCTCAATATGATCGTATTCGTGCTGAATAACGCGTGCTATCAAGCCTTCAAACACATCATCGTGTTCCACAAAATTTTCATCCATGTACTTAATTCGTACTTTTGGCTTACGAGATACATCTTCTCTAATTTTAGGAATACTCAAACAGCCTTCATTAAATGCCCATTCATCACCAGTTTCATCAATTATTTTGGCATTGATAAATACCTGTTTAAACTCTTCTAATTGTGCTCTTTCCTCAGGCGTAAATTCATCTTCGGCATCATCATCTTCATCTACTTCGGCAAAAGGTTTTGTATCTACAATGAATAAGCGAATTGCCTTTCCTATTTGAGGAGCCGCCAAGCCTACACCTAAAGCATTGTTCATGGTGTCAAACATATCGGCAATAAGTTGCTTTAAGTTAGGATAGTCTTTATCTATTTCAACGCCCATTTTACGAAGAACCGGGTCGCCATATGCTACAATTGGTAAAATCATTTTTTTTAATTGGTTAATTTGTTCAATAGTTTGTTTGTTCTTTGGATAACCGGTAATTAGTATGCTCCATTAATCATTCATCTTACATTTTACCGCTGCTTACTCTGCATGTAACTTTGCAAGATAATGGTAGCACTAATTTCATCTACCAACTCTTTATTTTGTCTATCTTTTTTTTTTAAGCCACCATCAATCATGGTTTGAAATGCCATTTTTGAAGTAAATCGCTCATCCAATCGCTCAACTTTTATTTTAGGGAATGTGCGTTTTAAATGAATCACAAATGGCTCAATAAATCGAGCTGCATCTGAAGGTTCGTTACTCATTCGCTTAGGCTCTCCAACTACAATACATTCAACAGGTTCTTTGTCAATGTATTTTTTCAAAAAATCAATCACATCTTTTGAATGAACAGTTGTTAAACCATTCGCAATAATTTGTAAAGGATCAGTAACTGCAATTCCTACACGCTTACTTCCATAATCAATTGCCATTATTCGAGCCATGCCACAAAAATAATAAAAATAGTTCAGTGGTAGCAAGCTATAAACCATATACTTTTTGGTATATTTGCGCCAATTATAATGTAAAAAAGATAGATTTTATGCAACAAATAATTGAAGCTGCTTGGGAAAACCGAGAATTATTAAAAGAGCAACAAACACAAGCAACCATTAGAGAGGTTATTGAACAATTGGATAAAGGAACACTTCGAGTTGCTAATCCTCCGGCAACAGCAGACGGTGAGTGGCAAGTGAACGAATGGATAAAAAAGGCGGTGATCTTATATTTTCCTATTCAACAAATGCAAACAATAGAAGTAGGCATTTTTGAGTACCATGATAAAATGAAATTAAAAACCAATTATGAGCAATTGGGTGTTCGTGTGGTTCCTAATGCTGTAGCTCGCTATGGAGCTTTTTTAGCAAAAGGTGTAATTATGATGCCGAGTTATGTAAATATTGGTGCTTTTGTAGATAGCGGAACAATGGTAGACACATGGGCTACTGTTGGCTCTTGTGCTCAAATAGGTAAAGATGTTCATTTGAGTGGTGGTGTAGGAATTGGCGGTGTTTTGGAACCTGTACAAGCAGCGCCAGTTATTATTGAAGATGGATGTTTTATTGGCTCAAGATGTATTGTAGTAGAAGGTGTAAAAGTACAAAAAGAAGCTGTATTAGGTGCTAATGTAGTACTTACTAAATCAACTAAAATTATTGATGTTACCGGCTCTACACCTAAAGAATACAAAGGCATTGTTCCTCCTAGATCGGTAGTTATTCCCGGCTCTTACACCAAAAAATTTACTGCCGGTGAATTTCAAGTGCCTTGCGCATTAATCATCGGACAACGAAAAGAAAGTACCGATTTAAAAACATCATTAAACAATGCATTGAGAGAATATGATGTAGCAGTTTAGTTGTTAGTTGAAAATTTTTAAAATAAATTTAGTACTTAAGTAAGATGAACATAGGGTTTGATGCCAAACGTGCATTTTTAAATAATAGTGGTTTAGGAAACTATTCTCGGACGCTTATAAAATCGTTGAATACATTCTACCCCGAAAATAAATACAACCTATTTACAACAAAAAAGTCTGGAAACGATTTCGAAAAATCTATTTCTAACTATACTAACATTCATATTTTAGAGCCTCAACATTTTATTGATAAAAAATTGCGCTCTCGATGGAGATCATATGGAATAACTGACTTGCTTATTCAAAACAAAATAGACGTATACCATGGATTAAGTAATGAATTGCCATTTAATATCAATCAGTTTAAAGGCAAAAAAATTGTTACTACCCACGATTTAATATTTTTACGTTATCCTCAACTCTACCCTTTTTTGGATAGAAAAATTTACAATAAAAAGTTTCGACATGCTTGCGATATTGCAGACACAATTATTGCAATAAGCGAAGAAACTAAAAGAGACATTGAAAAATATTATTTTATCCCTGAAAACAAAATAAGCGTTATCTACCAAAGTTGTGATGAAGCTTTTTATAGCGATTACTCATTGGAGCAAAAAGCAAAAATAAAAACCAAGTTTAATTTACCTGATCAGTTTTTGTTTTATGTAGGAACCATTGAAGAGCGAAAAAATCTTTTAACCATTGCCAAAGCATTAAAAAAGGTAAAGGATATTCCACTTTATGTGGTAGGTAAAAAAACAAATTACTACGAAAAAGTAATTGCATATTTAAAAGAGCATAAATTAGAAAATCGAGTATTTTTTCTTGAAGATATCTGTAATAAGGAGTTACCAATCATTTATCAGTTGGCCACCATATTTATTTTTCCTTCTATTTTTGAAGGATTTGGAATTCCTATTATTGAAGCACTCACCAGCAAAACTCCGGTAATAACCACCAAAGGTGCTTGTTTTCCTGAAGCTGGAGGTGCGTACACACTTTACATTGATCCTACCAGCGAGGAAGAAATGGCAGAGAATATTAACTTTTTGTTAAATTCTGAATCAAAGCGATTAGAAATGGCTAACAAAGGATTTGAATATGCTCAAAAATTTCATCCTAAAACCATTAGCCAACAAGTTATTCAAACATACAAATAAACAAAGGAATAAATACCTTTCTTATAATTCGTATATTCGTAATTGCAAAATGGAAGAGGAAATTAAAAATGTACTTGAAGTACTTCGAAAAGGTGGTACTATTTTATATCCAACAGATACTGTTTGGGGAATAGGATGTGATGCTCGAAACAAAGAAGCAGTTAACAAAGTATTTAAAATAAAACAACGTGCCGAATACAAAAGCATGGTAACATTGGTATGTGACGAAAAAATGCTCAATCGCTATGTAAAAGAAGTGCCTGCTATTGCTTGGGATTTAATAGAAGCTGCCGAAACACCACTCACCATCATTTACCCAGATGCACGCATGCTAGCCGAAAATGTAATTGCTGCCGATGGAAGTGTAGGAATACGATTGGTAAAAGATGAATTTTGCAGAAATTTAATTCACCGATTCGGAAAACCTATTGTGTCTACTTCTGCAAACATTAGCGGAGAACCTTCACCATCCTCTTTTAATGAAATTAAATTAGACATACTTAACAAAGTTGATTATATCGTTAATCTACGTAAAAACGAAAACAACAATACACAACCTTCAACAATTATTAAAGTAGCCTTAAACGGAGAGATTAAAATCATCAGAAAGTGAAAACCCAATTATCACATCCCATTTTTAAAGTTATTTCTGAATGTGCCGATGAAATGAATGTACAAGCATTTGTAATTGGTGGTTGGGTGCGTGATTTACTTTTAAACAGACCTTGCAAAGATATTGATATTGTTGCCATTGGCTCCGGAATTGAATTAGCTGAAGCAGTTGCTAATAAATTGGGAGGAAAACATCAAGTAACTATTTTTAAAAGTTTTGGTACTGCACAAATTGTGTATGAAGATTACGACATTGAATTTGTAGGAGCTCGAAAAGAATCGTACCGAACAGAAAGCAGAAAACCTATTGTAGAAAATGGAACGCTGGAAGATGACCAAAACAGAAGAGATTTTACCATTAATGCACTGGCTATAAGTTTAAACTCCAAAACATACGGCAATTTATTAGACCCATTTGAAGGACAAAAGGATATGAATTTAAAAATCATTCGTACTCCTTTAAATCCTGACATTACCTACTCCGATGACCCATTGAGAATGATGCGTGCCATTCGATTTGCTACACAATTAAACTATCAAATTGAAACAACTTCGCTAGAGAGTATTAAAAAAAACAAAGAGCGAATTAAAATTATTTCGAAAGAACGCATCACAGATGAACTAAACAAAATCATCCTTGCTCCTACTCCATCTATTGGTTTTAAACTTTTGTTTGATACCGGATTATTGCATTTTATTTTTCCGGAGATGGTAGCATTGCAAGGAGTTGAAATCAAAAACGGAAAAGGACACAAAGATAATTTTTACCATACACTGGAAGTACTTGATAACATTTGTAAAACAACAGATGATTTATGGCTACGCTGGGCTGCTATCCTGCACGACATTGCAAAGCCACCTACCAAACGTTTTGAACCTGATCATGGATGGACTTTTCATGGGCATGAAGACAAAGGTTCACGAATGGTTCCAAAAATATTTGCCGATTTAAAATTACCACTCAATGAAAAAATGAAGTATGTACAAAAATTGGTACTACTTCATTTACGCCCTATCGTACTTGCTAAAAGCGAAGTAAGCGATAGTGCTGTTCGCAGATTACTATTTGAAGCTGGCGATGACATTGATGATTTAATGAAATTATGTGAAGCCGATATCACTTCAAAAAATGAATACAAGGTTCAAAAATATTTAAAAAATTTTGAGCTCGTTCGACAAAAACTCAAAGAAGTAGAAGAAAAAGACAATATCCGAAACTGGCAACCACCTATTAGTGGAGAGGATATAATGAAAGCATTTAACATTAGTGCAGGACGAGAAGTTGGAATCATTAAAAACGCCATACGTGAAGCCATTTTAGATGGTATCATTAAAAATGAATATGAAGAAGCGTATCAATTTATGATGGAAAAAGGCAAAGAACTTTTTAATAAGTAATTCTACTTTTGCTTGACTACTATCTCTTGTTTTTATACATTTACTTTATAACCAATTAAAACTTAAAACTATGCACATTAATTTTTTAGTTCTACTTATTGCTGCCGTAATACCTATGGTAGTAGGATTTTTATGGTACAACCCTAAAACGCTAGGCAACGCTTGGATGCAAGCCGCTGAAATGACCGAAGAAAAAATAAAAGGAGCCAATATGGCTAAAATTTTGGGATTAAGTTTTTTATTTGCATTTATGATTGCAATGGCAGAACAATTTATGGTTATTCATCAATACCATGTGTATTCTATTTTTCAAAATGACCCATCTATGAGTGATCCTAATTCCGAAATAGGGATGATGCTAAACGATTTTATGGGGAAATATGGAAATAATTTCAGAACCTTTAAGCACGGTGCATTTCATGGAATTATAGGAGGCATTATGTTTGTGTTTCCTATCATTGCAACCAATGCATTATTTGAACGCAAAAGCTTTAAATACATTTTTATTAATTCGGGATACTGGACACTTACACTTGCTTTAATGGGCGGTGTTATTTGTGCTTTTGCATAAAATATTTTAATGTTATTATAGTAAAAAGCATTCTTTGCCAATGTTAGTGTTATCACCGACATTATCAATACTCTTTGCAGATGATAACACCTTTGCCAATGTTGGTGTTATCACCGACATTTTGCCAATGTTGGTGTTATCACCAACATTATCAATACTCTTTGCAGGTGATAACACCTGCAAAGGCAAAATCAAACATAAAAAAAATGCCACACAAATTGTGTGGCATTTTTTTTATTACTCTTGAAGCAATGTAAAAGCTATTTTAACACTACTTCTTTTAAAATATAATCATCGTTCGATACCATTCCTAATCCACGTTTGTAATAATCATATCCTATTACTCCGCCACCTATACCATAACGTTCAATAACAATACAACCGGTATAATTACAATATGCAGTTAAATCAGTTCCTGTAATGGATATTACTTTTCGGTTTACACATACGGTTGGCTTATTAGGATCCGGACCAATACTTTGTCCTACAGTAGGATTACCCGGTATCAATAACTCATCCGACAAAGTTACCGAATTGTACTGAAAAACATTTTTGTTGGTAGCATCCATTCTCAACTTAATATTACCTGTTATGCCTAATGAATCTTGTGCGTAATAACGATACAAATTATAATACGTTTTTCCAGCAATTAAACTTACACCATTGATACGAAAGGTATCGCGTTGAGCAAAGCTTGCTGAATCATAAGTGTACACCCATTTGTTACCAAGAACTAAAGGGAAATAAGAATAATCACCAGGTTTCCCATCACATAAATGATTGGGTGGAGTCTCTGGAAATAAAATAGGAGTTGGCTCATCTTTTTCATCTTTTGTACAACCATAAAATAGTACAGCCGAAAGTACTACACCACATATTATCTGAATTAATTTCATGTTGAGTTAATTTATTTAATGTTAAAATTAAACTATAGTTTCTAATA
>JAEUTT010000394.1 GCA_016787165.1 Bacteroidia bacterium
ACCCGGAGTTAAGTGCACACTAAATGTATCATTAACTTCTGTTCCTGTGGGTGATTGACAAACCATTGTAAAGCCATTTGTTTCAGGAATAAGATGTCCTACTTTTTTAGTAATAGCACTATCACCGGGCGTTAAATTAACACCACATTCATTAGTAACTTTTATTTCTAAGTCATATATACAACTAATGCAGAAATCGGTATTTAAACATGGATCGGCAAGTGTATCGATGGATAATGAATAATCAAAAAAGTAAGTGCTATTATAACTAACCGAAAGTTGAGTGCTGAATTCTATTCCATCTTGTAAAGGTGTAATTTTATTCAACAATGTATTTCCATTATAATCTTTATTAAAGGCATCCACATGTAGCGATGCAACAGCGCCCGATTCACTTGATAAAGCTTGCATATATGTGCTATCTGTTAAGGTAGGATTTCCGGCAAGTGAAGTTGCAACTGTTTTGCCTTCTTGATTTAAATAGCTAATACTCACTTGTCCATTGGCATCAGTTACGGTATTCTTTTTATAGTGAGATGCATCTCCGGCTTCAGAACCAAACATTCTATCCAGTTGAATTTGGTTAGGTTGAGAATAAATATATTGTGTTTCATGTCCGTTGCCTAATTGAAAAGGTTTGCCAACACCCGATTGTGCTCTTATTCTTCCGGTATTATCAGGAGTATATTCCACTTGCGAAAAAGGATACATTTCAGCATCCGGCACAAAAGCTTGAAAATCAAGCTTATTGGGATTATTCCCCGAATAATACTGTGATGAACCTGATAAGGTGTCCATTGGTTCAGCTGTAGTAGTACAAATGCTCACATCCAAATCAAAATTATCTTTTGTATAAGGAGTTCCAACTGAGTTTCTATTGTAATTTTCATAGTATTTTAATGAAGGTGCAATATTACTACCTGTATCAGAACTTGGAATTACTACAGGGGTTGGGAATACATTAACTGCCGTACGTCCTTGATAATCATAAATAGTTTCTCCTACAATGGTATTGTTGTCTGAGTTAACCTTTGTAACAGATTGTCGGTTATGCAAACTTCCATCAAAATAAGAAATTACTTCTTTCTTTTTCCCTTCTTCGGCATAGGTAGCAGAATATTGCCAATTTTTTTCTTTTTCATGTGGCACGGTATTGTGATATAAGGATGAAGAGATAGCAGACAGAGTAAATATATCTCCCGAGCCAGTGCTCCAATTGCCATATATATATTTATCAGGATTTAAATAGTCTCTACCTACAGCTCTCACTCTAAATGCAATGTAGCCGTGCTCAAATGCTAAGCTAATTTTATAGTAATTAAAAGAGGTTGTAATACGTGTGGCATTATTTTTAAAATCAGCTTCCAATGCACTTGTCGATTTATAAGTAGAAGGAGTTACTCCATAATCATTCACAAATACCCATTCTAATTGGTATTCTTCTGCTCCTGATATTGTTCCCCAATCTATTTCAAGTTCATCGTCAATATTAGCAGAATCACAATCTGTGTTTATAGGAATAATGTCATTTAAAGCTGGTGCAGCACTACCTGTATATTCATAATACCTGTTCATGTGAATTTCAGATTCTACATAAACATAATCAGGCAACTTATTTACAGGAGTATTGTTTACAATTATGCTATCTATATAAACAGTTACTTTATACCCGTTACTTAATTTAATGTATGACTTATCTATTGTTTTTTTATTATATCGATTATCGATAGTAATAGTTAGGTTTTCTGTAACTGTTGGGCTAATCAAAGCACTTGTAGCGTCCCATCTTTTAATTGTGAGTTTTACTCTAACATTTGTTGGTGAAGAGAAAAAACGATTATTCGATTTGTCATAGTTCAATGAAACGATATTTCGAATGTCATAATCAGCAGAGCTCATAGCTGCCGTTGTTGAAATTTCAACAGAGTCTCCTACCATAACAGTATCTCCTGTTACGGTTTTTAAAATGCCTGTTATGGGTGTTATTTCTCCCGAAAACATTGAAAATGTTATCAATAATAAGCATGCCGATAGGATGTGTTTTAAATATTTTTTCATAGCATCAACTATTTATTTTTATTTTTTTACAGTAAAGCGATAGTCCTTAACTTCAAATTTTTTGTAATTATCTTTCAGTAAAATTTTATTGTTTTCTTCTTTGAAATATTTTTTTTCTGAAAAATCAACTTCCGGATTAAATTTTACACTTGTTTCATAATTATTAAAAACAATTTCAACTCTTGGCTTTCCTTTTATAGAATTTTCATCGTCTTCATCCGCTTTTAACTCTTGATTATAGTAATACTTTATGTTTTTAAGCAAACCTTTTTCATTAACCGTAAATTCATACGATTTATACAGATTATTTTTATCCAACTCTATTTTAAATGTCTGAAGTCCATTATCAGACTTCTGTTTTTTTATTGCCACTGCCATTTCAAGAAGCATTGAAAATGAAGATATATCTACAGGAATTTGTGATACTTCTGATTTATTATTAATAACAATCAGCTGGTTGATAGAATCAACTGTAATCCTTATTCTGTCATTTTGTAAGGCATGAACTCCCATTGCTGAGCTACTGAAGTTGTTTCCATCTCTTTTATAGTACCCTTCGGCTTTATCATGTGAAACAGTACTTGTATGATTTAAATACGAATTAAAAGTAATGTTTACACGGTATGATTTAGTTATCAAAAACCAATTAATGGCTTTTTCAAAAACAGGTAAAACCTCTTCCGTTTTTGCCGGCTCAATCTTTGGATTGTTCACCTTAGTTTGCGAATAGCAAAAATTTGAGAGAATAAGGATGAGTATAATTTGTATGTTATATATATTTTTTGTCATTACTTACTTGAATTATTTCTATTTTCTTTAATTGTCATAATGCCTCTCTCTGTTTCTTTTTTTACTCGAATCAGTTTTCCTTCTTCATCATATTCATAAAATGTAGCATAATTGCGTTCATCTAATTCGGCCATTAAACGAAGACTGATGGGATCATATACGTATGATTTCATAGAGCCATCAAATGGAAATACTCTTATATCATCAAAAAAGCAATTACCATATGTGCATTCTAGCTTAATAGACAATTCGGTAGAACTGCCGGGTAAAATAAATTCGCCATCTATTTTTTGCCAGCCATCTATAATGGCTCCGCTAGGATAAAATGAAACAGAATAGGAGCCACTTGTGCTTAATACGCTTAATTTAGGATAGCTGTAATTTGTAACAGAAGGAGCAGCTCCCTCTTGTTTTGCCCATGCACTCACCATGTATTTTTTTTCAGTGTTTGGAGCAAAAGAACCAATACAATCTTCGCAAGCGGGCGAAGGACAATTATAGCTACCACGTTTATGCGAAAAAGAAATTGTATTTGTACACGCCTTTGTTTTAAATCTAACATAATAAAACCCAGGAGGTAAAAAAGCGGAAGTGATTGCTGTGATTTCATATCCTTGAGCAGTAATTCCATTAACCGAGTTATAGATTAATGTGGAAGGAGTACTACTATTTATATTAAATGTAGATGTAACAGTTCCTGCATGGGCAGGACAGGCATTCATAAGTTGTGAAGAAAAAGGGCCATAAATAGAGCCCCCTAGCAATGAATCATTACTTTGAACAAACATTGTTTCTATTGAATCTAATACTTCAAAATAGAACCAACGATTTTTGTAGGTATCATTACAAGGTGTAACTTGTGAACTAGCATAATTGAATGTAGTATCCTCACAAAAAAAAGTAGGTCGTTCGCAATTAGTATTCTCTACAACTTGAGAATAGACATAAGAATTTATGAATAGGATTAAAATAAATATTTTTTTCATTTTATATATTCTTTAACTGTTATAAACAAACTCTTGATAATGTTTTTGTTGTAATGCAACCTTTGCTATCCGTTACTGTAAATTCTATCGTATAATCGCAGCCTGAAACTTGTAGTCCTCCTGCTACTGGTATTATAGTGGGTGTTCCAGAAATAATATCCCAAGAAATTGAGATGGGTGTAGAGGCATTGGCTATCGATACTAAATAAAGGTCTGCATCTTGAGTGAATGTTAATATTACATTACAAATTGGTGTTGGATCACAACTTTCTTCAATTTGTTTGTTCATTATTACAGGAACCCCATTCAAAACTTTTAAACTTCTTCTACCCGTATGCGATTGTATTGTATCAGGTGTATTCCCTGTAAATTTAAAATGATCGTCTACACAAGGATTAAAATTATAATCTTCAAAGCCATCAAACCCTTGTTCTTTGTATTCACTATTAGCTGCAACAGAAAGTGCCATTGCTTGATTATATCCAAAAGTTGCAGAGGAGTATCTTCCTAGTGCATCTTTATTTTCAAGCTCTTCTCCATAAATATTAAACTCTGTTACTTCGCTTACATACGTCCAATCTTTTAAATCTTTTTGCCAAGTACCTGCTACCCATTTGTAAAAAGGAGTGTATGAAGTAAATGTTCCATCTTTACGAATATTGGTATTTGTATTGTAATTACTTTGGCTTCTTGCTGTTAAGTGAGTGTGCGATTTTAATGGTCGCCAACTCCCTTTTGTTCCTAGTATGTACGGGTTTGTAGTAAATGGCAGGTTACTACCCGAACTAGTAATACAATTACAATAGGTTTCTCTTTTATTTGAAAACTCTACAGCGCCTGCTTGTAATACATTTTGATATACATTACTTTTTAAAGATGATATAGGATTTGTTAAAGTTGTGATGGTAGCCATATCAGTGGTTAACGTATTTCGCTTTCCAGAGCGTAAAACTTTTATGTCGGAGTATCCGTTCGCAGGTAAACCGTATCTATCAACTACTTCGATGGTTGTAGCTGTAACAGCTATAACCCATCCTTTTTTATTTCCCGTAGAATTATTAGGGATTGCTAATTCATCTCCTTCTCGGAAATATTTTGTGTTACTGCCAATATTTGCAATGCCATTTACAAATAAAATGTTTGCCATTTCAAATCCAATATTTTGATAAGCAGGCCCCATGCTTTCATAATACCACCATGCCGGATATTTAAAAGAATAGACTTTATCATTGAAATTGGTTGTTGTTTCTGTCAATAGTACATCCCCTGTTTCTGCATCGTATGCCAAATTTTTTGTTGCAACAGTAGAGCCTAAATCCGTAGCTATTGTTTCTTCTAATATTCCAAAACGCTGAATGACTTTGGTAGTAGTTGCAGAACGGAAACGTGTTTTTTGTTTTGCAAATGAAGGCCATACAGATGGAACAACAGCGGGATAAACACCAAATAGCATTCCGTCAATATTTATTCCCAATCCAAAGTTTAACGTGTTTGTTTTTTCTTCTCTAAAATCAGCAACCATATCAAAAAACTCCCCAATGGTTTTAGCTTCAATCGTTCCATTTTTTTCAACTGTGGTGCATTTGTTTTTTAACTTAAAAGCATCTAAATAATTTTCACTTTTATACTTATAAGTTACAGTAGAAATTGGTGTAGATTGATTTTCCTGATACACAGCTTGTGATTTGGGTTTTCCATGCATATCGTTTAACTCTATTGAAAAACCTTGTGAAGCGGTCATATAATCACGAACATCAATTTTTAGTAGTGAGCGTAAACTCCAAGGATCATCTTTTGCTCTTTGGTGATAAAGAGGACTTCGCTTTGTAATAGTTGGAAAATCTTTTGCAGTATAAAATTCATGAACCACCTTACCTGTTGCATGGCGCGTTACATTCTCTCGTTCAATGTTTTTAACTGTTACTTTGCTATATCCTACGGATGGTGTTGGAAAAAAAGATTCTCCAAATGGTTCTTCTTGATAAAAATCATCATTCGGAACCCATGTTTTATCAATGGAATAAGTGATAGGTTGTCGGAATGGATTTTCATCTCCGCCTAATTGCGGTTCGTAGGAAGCCACACCGGATGATGTTCCATCAGCCAGTGTATATTCGTATTGTTGTCCATAATTTGAACTTCCTCCTGTGGATGTCATGTTTTGCCATTCATCTTCAATTTGAATTTTTTTAACACGACTTCCTCCTCCTAGCTTTTTCTTG
>JAEUTT010000413.1 GCA_016787165.1 Bacteroidia bacterium
TTTAAACTGTTCATCACGTGTTCCGTATGCCAAATAGCCACTTAATTCGTACCATTTACTAAACTTATTACTAGTTCGCATCCCAAATCGAAAACGATTACCTTCAATCGCATTAAAACTATACATGTTGTAATACGGACCATATTCAAAATTTCCTTTTACTTTATAACCAGTCACAAAAATTTGAATCACATCAACCCAGGTTTTATATACAGGTAATGTTTGTAATGTATCTACCATTTGGTAGATTTGATTTTCATTTTTTGATAAAGCTTCATGTCGGTTTTTCTCCCAATATGATTCATTTTTATCAAAAGCATCTTCGGCAACGTTTAAGTTTTCGGTTAATGAATAAAATTTATCTTCTTTTGGTCTATTGATTTTGAAATTACTATACGAAGCAGTTTTTCGACCATAAATACCCATTTTGTTTCTTTTTTTATTTTCAACCGGAAATGGATTAAAGTCAATAACCAAACGTTCTTTTTGCATCATCCATGTACTATCAATTAAGGTATATGTTTGCACAACATTTGTTGCATTAATAAAATTAATGTTTGCATCTTCTGCAATACTCATTTCAATTTGTTTAATAGCAAAGGAGCTGTCGGCAGCCCATAAATTACCTGTAAAAGTTAATTCTTGTTTTCGTTTAGGTTTAAATTGTAATTGATAACATTTATGTCCATCAATTTCAATACTATCAATTAAATAAAATTTATAAAATAAAAGTGCATTATCAGAAATAGGACTAATGAAATTTTTACCGAAAACTAAAATAGTATTGTCGTATATGTTTACGTTTTGGTACATATCTCCCATAAACTGAGAAACACTTGAGTTTTCAATTCCGGCAACTTTACTTGCCTTGATTTTTTCGTTTCTTGTTTTAGGATTTTTACGGTAGTAAAAATCAGACAGCGATTCTGTCATAAAAACTGGCAAGTATGGTTTTTCTTTAGTATTAGAGCTATCTATATTATCAAAAATAAAAGAGAAGGGTTTTAATAGTTTACTATTTTGAAAATCTTCACTTAGGTTATTTAAATCAAATTCTACTTTATTGTACACTTCGTATTCATAGGCTTCATAGTTTTCTCTGTCATTTTTAGGTTTATGTGCTATGATTTTTCTCAAAATACGGTGTGCAGGGTTTTCGCCTGGTTTTACTTCCACTACAGCTAGGTCAAGTCCTTGTTTTAATCCAATATTTATTTCTTGAGTAATTCTTGGTTTTATAGCACGTGTTACTTTGGTGTAACCGATGTATGAAATAACTATTGAATCTACTTTGAGCGTAGTGGAAATGCTATATAATCCATCAATATCGGATGTTGCACCTATATTTGTTCCTTTGAATATAATATTCACAAATGGCAAAGGCTCTCTGGTAATAGCATCAACAATTTTACCTGATACTTTTGTGATTTGGGAAAAGGAGTTGGGTGATAGCAATAAAATTGCAATCAAAAATAGTATATGTTTATATTTAAAACTTGACTGATTCATTTGGTGTTTTGAAGCTCTTCCCAAAACTCTACAGCTCTTCTTGTGTGTGGAATAACAATTGTACCTCCAACAATATTGGCAACTGCAAAAACTTCAAAAACTTCTTCGGTGTTTACACCGTTATCTTTACATTTTTCTAAATGATATTTGATACAATCATCACACCTTAAAACCATGGAAGCAACTAGTCCTAGCATTTCTTTTGTTTTAACAGATAGTGCTCCTTCTGCGTATGTGTTTGTGTCTAAATTAAAAAGTCGTTTTAGCACCACATTATCAGCAGCTAAAATTTTTTCATTCATTTTAGCTCGATAATCATTGAATTCTTTTATAGAATTACTCATACCAATTTGTTATTTAATTAGGAAAAATGCCTATGCTTGTTTGGCCTTTTTTTTCACTACATAGTGAGAAACAAATATACTTGCTTCATACAAGAAATACAAGGGAAATGCTACTAACATTTGAGAGGTAACATCGGGTGATGGGGTAATAACTGCAGCTGCAATAAGTATAACCACAACAGCGTGTTTACGGTACTTTTGCATGAATTGAGGCGTTAATATTCCAAATTTAGTGAGAAAAAAGACAAGCACTGGGAGCTCAAAAACCAATCCTGTAGCAAATGAAAGTGTAGTTACGGTGGAGATATATGAATCCATTGTAAATTGATTCTCTATCAGTTCACTTACTTTATAATTTCCTAAGAAATTAATAGTCAGAGGAACAATTATAAAATAGCTAAAAAATACTCCGAAAATAAATAAAAAACTTGCCGAAATAATAAATCCTGTTGCGCCTTTTCTTTCTTTTTCTTTTAATGCCGGCTTAATAAATTTCCATATTTCAAAAAGGATATAGGGTGAACCAAGCACAATCCCGCCAATAAATGCAATCCACATTTGAGAAGTAAATTGATCTGCTAAGCCAAGTGCTTGTAATTTAAATGTGTAATTTCCAAAGCAAAGTTGGTCGCCAAGTTCAAGTAAATAAGATAATTTACAGAATGCTCTGTAGGTTAAAAAATCCTGATGAATGGGGCCAAAAATAATGGTGTCGAATAAAAATTGAGGGAAGCAAAATAATGTAATTGCAATGGCTACTACTGCAATAGATGAACGGAACAAATGTCCTCTGAGTGCATCTATGTGCCCCCAAAAGGATAATTCATTTGGGTTTTGAGTGTTTTTAAAAAATCCGAATAGTGCCATTGTTTGTGAAGGCAAAGTTAATAGAATTTAGCTCAATAAATTATATATTCTTTATAACAAAAATTAGCTATTTTTAGCCTTATGAAGTCAGTATTGATAAAATATTTCCCCTGTTTAATTATAGTAATTTTAGCTATTAGTATGCTGTCGCTTTACTTTGGATGGTTGGATTGTTTTTTTTATTCTGCTGAATATGCTCAAATTCAGGGTGTCGATTATTTTGCTGTGCCAAAATCATATTTGAATTTAGTAGAAGGTAAAAGTGCTTTTGATACTTGGGGAGGAGCAAAGTACGGACCTTATGCTACTTGGTACTTGGCACATCCTGCATTTAGTGTTTTTGTTGCTTCTTGGTTTTCATTTTTTTCGGCTTGGACAAGCTATTGGCTTTTTGTTTTCTTTTCTATTGGTATAATGAGCTATGCTGCATTTTTATTTTCAAAATCGATTAGCGGTAAACTTAACCGACAATTAGTTTATTTTATTATGCTTTGTTCATTTCCTGTGTATTGGATGTTATATGTTGGAAACATGCACGCTCCATTAGTCTTAGCATTATCTCTTATTTTTTTAGGAGTATTAGAGGAAATAAATGGTGAAAATGATAATCGGTTGAATAAAAAATTATTTTTTGGTTTGCTTATTTCATTCTTTTCAAAACCAATTGTTTTATTAATGCTTCCTGTATTGTTACTAGTGAAAGAAACTCGTAAAACAACTTTTTATTCGTTACTTATTTACGGTTTTGTGTCATTTATGTTTATAGTTGTTCCGGCTTTAAATCCTGAAGCTGTTGGTTTAAATAAGTTAATGAATGTTGTTTTTGACTTCGATTATATAAAGTCGAGCATGAATATTTACAAAAACAATTTTGTGTTAAATGAATACATGAAAGATAATAGTATTCATTGGCTTAATTTAATTGCTCAAAGTGATTACAAATTATTGCATGTTGATGTGTTTTCTCTTCCAGTATTTATAGATACTTTAATCGGCAAAGAAGTAAGTGCTTTTTATTTTAAAATGCCTATTTATTTAACACTTTTACTTTCATTTTTTGTACCATTTATTGCGAATAAAAAGTCAAGAATAATTTTTTTGCTGATGTTACTCATGGCCATATCTCTTACTTTCTTTTTAAGTTATAATACTGTATGGGAATATCAGTTTGCATCTGTGCTACCTGTGATAGCTACGCTTATAATTTTAAAAGAAAAGAACTTGTTACAAAAAAGAGAGCTTAATTTTTTAATTGTAATTGGATGTTTAGTTTGTTTACCAACCTTATACTTTTTAGTTGATGCAACAAAAATTGAGTTAGTAAGTACACTTACGCTCATCCGATTTTTAAAGGTAGTACCTGTGTTGGTTTTATTTTTGGTAATAGTGTACGGATTGCTAAAGCAAGTTTTAAACGTAAAAAGATGAGTTAAAAAATATGCTTTTCTGCATGATAGGAAGAACGAACGAGCGGTCCACTTTCAACAAATCTAAATCCTTTTTGTAGTCCAACTTCTTTGTATTTTGCAAATGCTTCTGGGCGAATAAATTCGGCAACAGGCAAGTGTTTTGGAGTAGGTTGTAAATATTGTCCCATGGTCATTACATCACATCCAGATGCTCTTAAATCATCCATTGTTTCATAAATCTCTTGTTCTGTTTCACCTAATCCAAGCATAATTCCTGATTTGGTTTTTACTCCAGCATCATGTAAACGTTTAATTACTTCTAAGCTTCTATCATATTTTGCTTGAATTCTAACTTGCTTGGTTAGTCTTCTAACTGTTTCTAGATTATGTGAAACAATATCTGGTTTAACATCAATAATACGTTGTAAGTTTTCCCACTTGCCTTGAAAATCGGGGATAAGTGTTTCAAACTTAGTTTGTGGACTAGCTTTTCTGATTGCGTTAATTGTTTCAACCCAAATAGTAGAGCCTCCATCTTTTAAATCATCTCTATCTACAGAAGTAATAACACAATGTTTAATGTTCATCAATCGAACAGATTCAGCAACACGTTCTGGTTCTTTTAAATCAGCAGGCAATGGTCGTCCGGTAGCAACAGCACAAAAGCCACAAGAACGGGTACAAATATTTCCAAGAATCATAAAAGTAGCGGTTCCAGCACCCCAGCATTCGCCCATATTTGGACAGTTTCCACTTTCACAAATAGTATGTAATTTATGAGTAGAAACTATTTGACGTACTTGTGCATACTCTTTTCCCGTAGGTAGTTTTACGCGTAACCAATCTGGTTTTCTTGTAAATTGTTTTTCTTCTGCTGTTGAAATTGTATCCTTCATCACTATCTTCTTTCTATTAATAAAATATTAGAACCATTTTTTACCCCAAATGAGTTTAAGGTAGAGTTGAACAAAAACTTGTTGATTTTTATTGTATGCCATCATGGGTAATACCCAAGGATAAGCATCTACAACGGCACCTGTTTCAATTGCTTTAAGTCCGTTGTATCTATCGGCATACTCAAAACTGAAAGCTATTTTCCCATATAATCCTGGGTGAATTTTTGTTTTGTCAATACCTTTAAAGAAGGATGCTTTGCCATAAATGTTATCAGGATAATGAGCTTCTGGATTGTATCTTTCTGTTGAAATACTATACTCAAAAGCATTTCCGGTAGGGCGAATGATTTCAAGATACACTGGTTTTGCAAATGTTAAATCTAAACCTACAAAATAGGAGAATCGAATTTCTACACTTTTTTTGTCGCTTTTTTGAAAGAGTTGATTTTGGATTCCAACTCCTGGTCGGATAATAAAAAATGAATTTAATTTTCCATAGAGAAAGCCTTTTGAATTCTCAAAATAGCTGTTAACCATTTTAATTTCTTTTGGATGTTTGAAGTTTTGTGCTTCAATTTCAAACATTTGTTTGCGCTTAGCATGTACGTGTCTACCTCTTCGATATGAAAGACCAAACCCTCCAGCACTATGAATGTAAATACCAACAGAGCCTTCGTTTTTGTACAAAACATTAACATCTTCACCATTTTGTAGGCGCGTTAAGTCGTCTTTCAGCTCTTGAGAAAAAGCAGAAATTGATAAAATGGTTAGTACTATAAAAGAAAAACTCTTTTTGAACATTATAACTATCTTTGTTACTTGTACAAATGTAAAAATAAAAACCCAAAAATCCTTAATTTGTTTAGTTATGGCAACATCAAAAATTATATATTCAGGAAACTTAAGAACAACTGCAACTCATCTTCAATCTGGACTTAGTATTATTACGGATGCACCTACGGATAATAATGGGAAAGGGGAAGCATTTTCGCCCACCGATTTGTTGGCTACATCATTAGGCTGTTGCATGCTTACAATTATGGGTATTGTGGCCGATCGACACGGAATTCGGTTAGAAGGAGCAGGTATTGAAATAACTAAAATTATGGAGGCCAATCCAAGACGAGTGGGTGAAATAGTGGTTATTTTTGATATGCCTAAAAACAATTTTACTCAAAAAGAGAAAGATTTGTTAGAACACGCTGCACATACTTGTCCGGTTGCAAAAAGTTTAAGCCCTGATTTAAAACAAACCATTGTTTTCAACTATTAAATAGCTTTTCAACATCAGAAACTGAGATTTCTGAGTGTGAAGCATTGTAAATACATTCCCCATTTTTTATAATTAATAGTTGAGGAGAAGCATGCTCTACCTTAAATGTATCGGCAATGGAATTAGATATAGTTCGATAGTTTAGTAAGTCGAGATAATACGCAGGAAATTCAGTTGTATTAAAGTTCCAATTTCTTTCTAATCTAGAGAGGGCCATGCTACTGATGGAGCAGCGGGTGCTGTGTTTAAATAAAAGAACTCCTTTGATTGATGTATCAAAGGAGTTCTTTATTATTTCAGTCAATTGGTTGTTGTTTTCAAGTCTCAGCCAATTCATGGTTCTTCTTTATTTTGTAAAACAATCCTTGAAAGATGTTTTATTTATGAAATTAGCAATTTGGTGCAGTTAAATAATTGAAAAAATCTGTAGATTTTGACTAAAAAAAACTGTTCTAGATTGCTTTTTCTGTTTTGTCAACAAAACTTTTTTGGTTTTCTATTTTATTGATTTTTCCGTAAGCAGCGCAACGTTCATGGCTACGACAAGAGGTTAAAACAGAACCTAAAAATAGTACAGAGAGTGTAAAAAGTGCAATTTTTTTCATGTTAGTCTGATAAAAAGTTAAGAGACAAAATCTTTATTAGGATTACAAAATTACTATTATTCTCGATTTATGCAAGTACCTTTAAAATTATTTTTTCACTTCCTTTTATTTTTTGCGCTTTTAAAGGTTACTTTTGAGAGTCTTAAGTACTGAAATTATTGAAAAATGAATGAAAATGTGCAAATTCATGATAGTTGGAAACCCTATCTAATAGGGCAATTTAATGAGACTTACTTTTTAAAATTAAAAGAATTTTTGATTCAAGAAAAGAAGCAGTTCAATGTTTTTCCACCAGGGAAACAAATTTTTTCAGCCTTTAATTTTACACCATTTGAGGATGTTAAGGTAGTAATTATCGGTCAGGATCCCTATCATGGGATAGGTCAGGCTAATGGATTGTGTTTTTCGGTAAGCACAGCAGTGAAAAATCCACCTTCATTAAATAACATTTTTAAAGAGTTGAATGCTGATTTAGGAATTCCTGTTCCAAGTACTGGTAATCTAGAATCATGGGCAAAACAAGGTGTTTTGTTGTTAAATGCAACACTAACAGTTAGAGCTAACCATCCCGGTTCTCATCAAAAAAAAGGTTGGGAGCAATTTACAGATGCAGTTATAAAAGCAGTTTCTGACCATAAAAAAGGAGTGGTATTTTTGTTATGGGGTAATTTTGCTCAAACAAAAGAGGCATTGATAGATGGGAATAAGCACTTTATTTTAAAAGCTGCACATCCTTCACCATTAGCTA
>JAEUTT010000432.1 GCA_016787165.1 Bacteroidia bacterium
CACATGCACTCTATGGTTATGATGGTGCTTGTAAAAATGTTCACGGACATTCTTATCATTTAGCTGTTACTGTGAAAGGACAACCCATTACAGATGCAAATAATCCAAAGCAGGGAATGATTATGGATTTTACCGATTTAAAAGCAATCGTAAAACCTATTGTTGACGAGTTGGATCATGCAACTATTTTAAATGCCAATTCACCACATAAAGCATTGGCGCAAGAAAATTTATTGTTTCAAAAATTAGTGTTGGTAAACTATCAACCTACCTGCGAAAATATGTTGATAGACATTGCAGAACGAATTAAAAAACAATTGCCAACAACTATTCAATTGCATCATTTGTATTTGCAGGAAACGCCTACATCTTATGCCGAATGGTATGCGGAGGATAATTAAAACCTCATCCCTTTATCCCTTTTCCACAGGAGAAGGGGCTAGGGGTGGAAAAATAATAAGAAAAAAGTATAAATATTAAAATCTCCCTCTCCGCAGAAGAGGGCCGGGTTGAGGCTATGAACTTAATAAAAAAATACAATGTTGCCGGGCCGCGATACACCAGTTATCCAACTGTTCCGTATTGGGATGCAACAGCTCCTACAGTTGAGCAATGGGTATCAAGCGTTAAAAAATCATTTGATGAAACAAATGAAAAGGATGGCATTGCCCTGTATCTTCATTTGCCTTTTTGTGAAAGCTTATGCACTTACTGTGGTTGCAATACGCGCATTACCGTAAATCATGCTGTAGAAACGCCTTATATTGATGCTTTGCTCAAAGAGTGGAAAATGTATTTAAATGTATTTCAAACAAAACCACGCATCAAAGAAATACATTTAGGAGGAGGAACACCTACTTTTTTTTCGCCCGAAAATTTAAAAAAATTAATTGGTGGTATTCTTGAAAATGCAATTGTTTGTAATGATGCCGAGTTTAGTTTTGAAGCACATCCCAATAATACTACTCCTGCACATTTAAAAGCATTGTACGAAGTAGGATTTAGAAGACTAAGTTTAGGAATTCAAGATTTTGATTACAAAGTACAAGAAATAGTTAATCGAATACAGCCATTTGAAAAAGTGGAACAAGTAGTTACTGCTGCTCGTAGTATCGGTTATGAATCCATTAATTTTGATTTAATTTATGGCTTACCCTTACAAACACGTAAAAGTGTAATTGATACTATTAATAAAGTGAATTTACTGAAACCCGACCGTATTGCTTTTTACAGCTATGCACACATCCCTTGGGTAAAGCCCGGACAACGAAAATTTACCGAAGCCGATTTGCCTATTGACGAAGAGAAACGTGCATTGTATGAAATAGGAAAAGAAAAATTTTCGGAAAATGGTTATGTTGAAATTGGAATGGATCATTTTTCGTTGAAATCAGATACCTTGTATAAAGCAGCAGAAAAAGGAAAATTGCACCGTAATTTTATGGGCTACACGCATTCTTACACACAAGTAACGATTGGTTTGGGTGTTTCATCAATAAGTGATACGTGGTATGCTTATGCACAAAATGTAAAAAAAGTAGAAGAGTATTATGATTTAGTAAACACTAATCAATTACCAATATTTAAAGGCCATTTATTAAATGAAGAAGATTTAATAATTAGAAAGCACATACTTAACATCATGTGTAAATTTGAAACAAGTTGGGAGCAAAAAGAAGAACAATGTGATGCTGTTTATGCTGCTATTGAAAAATTAGCAGAGATGGAAAAAGATAATTTAATTGAATTAAAGCCTTTTCATTTAAAAGTAAAAAAATCTGCCCGCCCTTTTGTTCGCAATATATGTATGGCTTTTGATGCTCGTCTTTGGAGAAATATTCCTCAATCACAAATTTTTAGTTCAATAGTGTAGCTATTGTTTTTTCTATTTTTTTGTTATATTTACTATTGGATAAAACAAAAAACAATTGCAAGCTACTACTAAAGCCAATCTTTCTGTTGTTAAAAAACATACAGGCCATTTTTTGGATGCCTTATTGTATGAAAACGGAATTATTGAAATTGTGTGGAATACAAGCATTGAAATAATTGAAGTGGAGCATTTAACTCAAATGCAACAAGCAATCTGCGATTTAGGTAATGGCAAAAAAATACCTGTCTTTTTTACTGCTCATGATTTTTTACAATTAAGTAAAGAAGGTGCAGCTTATGCCGCATCTGAACAAGGAGTAGCTTATACTTTAGCAAATGCTGTATTAATTGATAGTCTTGCCAAAAAGTTACTTTTTAATTTTTTTCTGAATTTTAACAAACCGATTGCTCCTACTAAAGGTTTTAGCTCTAGGGAAGAAGCGTTTAATTGGTTGGAAGGGATAAAGGAGAGTGAAAATACTTTTTAAAAGTAGCTCTATTTATTATCAGCAAATCAGATAAACTAAATTGACTTTTTGCTCTTTTTCAACTAACTTTATCCTTTAATAGATAACGCAGGCTGAAACGCAATTAAAACTACGTCTAGCTATACATTAGCTGTAATTATAACGAATGACAATCTTCAATGAAATAAATATTAAAATGAAAGAATATAAATTTTGCCAAAGCTGTGGTTTCCCACTTAAAAAAGACAAAAAAGGTGGAGGAACGGAAAAAGATGGTTCCATCAGCAAAAAGTATTGCTCCATGTGTTACGAAAATGGAGAGTTTTTAACGCCTCCAGAGGTAGACACTGCTGAAAAAATGCAAAAATTCTGTATCCAGGAAATGAAAAAAGATGGAATGAACGGTTTCTTCGCGTGGCTTGCTACCAGGTCAATTCCCAAACTGGAAAGATGGATATAGTAATGTCCATTTGTTTTTCATAAAGCGTTTATTAATTCAGAATACAAATGAACAATCAACAAATCATAGACTGGTTATTGGAAGGAGATGTCTCTATTCAATACCAAGTTTGGCGTGATTTGTTAGACGCTGACAAGAAAAATCTTCAAGCCCGAATAACAAATGAAGGATGGGGTATGAAAATTTTATCAAAGCGAAAGTTAGACGGTCATTGGGGAGATAGATTCTATCAACCTAAATGGATTTCTACTCATTATACGGTACTTGACCTTCGCAATTTAAATCTCCCATCGAACAATGAAATTGTACAAGAGGCAATAGAACTAGTCTTACAAAATAACATGGCAGATGACGGAGGTATTCGATTAGGGCCATCTACAGCGCAGAACAGTGACGTTTGTGTAAATGGAATGTTTTTGAATTACGCTTCCTATTTCAAAACACCTGAAAAAAAACTGCATTGCATTATTGACTGTATTCTTAATGAGATTATGCCGGATGGAGGATTTAACTGCAGGACAACAAGAAGTGGAGCTAAACACAGCTCCTTACATTCCACTCTTTCAGTTCTCGAAGGATTCACCGAATTTCAGAAAACGGGATTCACGTATAGAAAAAAAGAAATTTCTGATGCTATTAAAACTGGAGTTGAATTTATCTTGATACACCGATTATTTTTATCAGACCACACAGGACAAATAATTGATAAGAACTTCTTAAAGTTAACCTATCCATGCAGATGGAAATATGACATTCTTAGAGCTATGGATTATTTTCAATATGCAGGAATTAATTGGGACAATAGAATGACTGAAGCATTGGACTATTTGAATAAAAGACAAAATAAGGATGGAACATGGAATGTGCACGCATCACATTCAGGACAAGTACACGTCATCATGGAGAAGGCCGGGAAACCAAGTAAATGGAACACTCTAAGAATGTTACGAATAAAAAAACACTTTGAAATTGAATAACTACAGCTAACAGGCGTTTGGCTCAATGGCGGGTGACGTGGTTAATTGAACATTCTAC
>JAEUTT010000440.1 GCA_016787165.1 Bacteroidia bacterium
ATACAAACAGCTAAATCTTTTGTCATTTTACCCGACTCAACAGTTTCAATACATACTTTTTCAAGTGTTTGACAGAAGTTGATTAACTCTTGGTTTCCGTCTAATTTTCCACGGAACTCTAAACCTCTAGTCCAAGCAAAAATAGAAGCAATTGGATTTGTAGAGGTAGGCTTTCCTGCTTGGTGATCACGGTAGTGACGAGTAACGGTTCCGTGAGCCGCTTCCGCTTCCATTGTTTTTCCATCTGGTGTAACCAATACAGAAGTCATTAAACCTAATGAGCCAAATCCTTGAGCAACTGTATCCGACTGAACATCGCCATCATAATTTTTACAAGCCCAAACAAAGTTTCCATTCCATTTTAAAGCTGATGCTACCATATCATCAATTAAGCGGTGTTCGTACACAATTCCTGCTGCATCAAATTTTGCTTTGTAATCTTTTTGATAAATCTCTTCAAAAATATCTTTAAAACGACCATCGTATTTTTTTAAAATGGTGTTTTTAGTAGATAAGTACAATGGCCATTTTTTAGCCAATGCTGTATTGAAACAAGAATGAGCAAATCCTTTGATTGACTCATCTGTGTTATACATTGTTAAAGCTACACCATCGCCTTTAAAGTTAAATACTTCAAAAGATTGAGCAGCACCACCATCTTCAGGTGTAAATGTAACTGTTAATTTACCTTTTCCTTTTGTTACAAAATCAGTAGCACGGTATTGATCTCCAAAAGCATGACGACCAATACAAATTGGTGCAGTCCAATTAGGAACTAAACGAGGTACATTTTTACAAACGATAGGCTCACGAAATACTGTTCCATCCAAAATATTACGAATAGTACCATTTGGTGATTTCCACATTTGTTTTAATTTAAATTCTTCTACACGTTGTTCATCAGGAGTAATGGTAGCGCATTTAATTCCAACATTGTATTTTTTAATTGCTTCAGCAGCATCAATAGTAACTTGGTCGTTTGTTTGGTCGCGATATTCAACACCTAAATCATAGTATTTAATATCTAAATCAAGATACGGAAGGATTAATTTATCTTTGATAAATTTCCAAATGATGCGTGTCATTTCATCACCATCTAATTCAACCACAGGGTTGGCCACTTTAATTTTACTCATAGTTTTATTTGTTTAGTGTTAATTTTCGTTTGTTTTTTTGAGAGTTACAAACGTACACAATTTGATTGAAACAAAAAAGAGCCAAAACAAAAGTTTTGGCTCATTTTTATTATCTTTTTTAAACTTAATATCCAAATATTTCTTCAGAAGTAACAAATGTTATTTTCCCATACTTTTCAAGTGTTTTAAGATCTAAAACATCCTTTTTACCTATCACAACAATGGTGTATTTTTGGGCTTTAACATGTTTTTCTTCAAACGATTTTATCTCGGCAAAAGTTAAAGTAGGAACTTTTGCAAAAATATCTTTACGAATATCATAATCAAGTCCGAGTTTTTGAGCATTAATATAGTTAAATAAAATCCCTGCCTTGGTGATTCTTTCGGTTCTAATCCCTTGTAAAATAGACTCTTTTGCTGCAATAAAATTATTTTGAGCTTCAGGCATATTGTTAATTAACTCAAACATTCCATTCATTGCTTCAGGCAATTTATCAGCCTGAGTTCCTACGTATGAATATACAAAATTTGATTTAAATTTATCGGGCGCTGTAGCATAGGTAGATCTTACAGAATATGCCAATGCTTTTGACTCACGAATTTCTTGAAACACAATAGATGACATTCCACCACCAAAATATTCATTAAACAATCGAATAACAGGAACATTATTTTTATCGTATGAACCATCCTTTGAACGAATAATAATTTCAGCTTGCTTCATATCATAGTCAAAAACAAATACCTCATTATTATTTTCTTGCTCCACAAATTTAACAGCAGCAGGAATTGAACTTAATTTTTCTGGCACTTTATGGTAGGCATTTAATAAGCTAGTTAATTCTGTTGGATTTGTATCTCCATAAAACATAATTTTATGTTCAAAAGAATTAATTGAATTGATAATTTCTACTAACTCTTGACCTATTAATGCTTCTAATTCTTTAGCCGACAAGATATTTGTGTAAGGTGATTTTTTTCCATATTTACTATAATTTGATAAAGCACCAAATAAAATTTCTCCTTTATTTAACTTTGCATCGGTACGCTTTTTTAATATATCTGCCACCAAATTTTTCAATGCTTCCTCATTTGGTTGAGCATTTGCCAACAACTCTTCAAATAAAACAGTAGCTTCTTTTAAATTTTCAGACAAGCCTCTTAAACTCACCCATGTTTCTTCTTCACCACAATACACATCAAATGAACAGCCTAATTTATATAGAGCTTGTTGCACCTCAGCTGCTGATTTCTCTTTTGTTCCTAAATATTTTAAGTAATCAATTGCAACCCCCATTTTTTTGTTATGGTTTGTACCCATCTCAAAAATATAAT
>JAEUTT010000241.1 GCA_016787165.1 Bacteroidia bacterium
GGTGAAGCATGCTCAGTAAAAACTTCTTTCTTTTCGGTAAAAGTATTATCTACAGCAACCTCTTGTTTTGGTAATTCATTAATGATTTCATTGCCTTCCGAAATATATGTACGAATAAAATCTCTTAATTCAAATGTGATATCTTCCCAAGCTACTTTATCTATTTTTGTAACAGTAACAAAATTAGATGCCATAAAAACAGCTTTTACAAAAGGGAATTGAAATAATTTTTCTGCCAATGGCGAACCTTTGGTTTCTGCTTTTGATAAGTATTGAGCTGTTGCACCATCAGTAACCAATAATTGATTGGCTACAAACTTCATCGATGAAGGATTAGGAGTGCTCTCAGCATATATAATAACAGGTTTTTTAACCGTTGTGTCCATTTTTTATAATTTTGTATCGAAAATTTTTAGATTGCAAAGATAGGAATTAAAAATGTTGACTCATTTAATTTTAAGATTAGAGTCAAATAATCGATTTACATTTTGAGAAAAAGAACAGATTTTTTAATTATTGGTTCGGGGATTGCCGGACTGAGCTATGCTTTAAAAGTAGCCAAACATGGAAAAGTAAGTATTATTACTAAATCTGACGAAAGTGAAAGCAATACCAAATATGCACAAGGTGGAATAGCTGCTGTTTTGTATGATACCGATAGCTATGAAAAACACATTCAAGACACTTTAATTGCAGGCGATGGAATATGTGACGAAGAAGTAGTTCGAATGGTGATTACCGAGTCCACAGCACGTGTAAATGAGTTAATTGAATGGGGAGCTAATTTTGACAAAAATGAATCGGGTGAATTTGATTTAGCAAAAGAAGGTGGTCATTCTGAACATCGAATTTTACACCACAAAGATATTACGGGTTATGAAATTGAACGAGCATTATTGCAAGCTGTTCACAAGCATCCCAATATTGAAATATTAGACCATCATTTTGCCATTGATATTTTAACACAACACCATCTTGGCAAAGAAGTAAATAGTAGAACACCTAACATTGAATGTTTTGGAGCTTATGTATTGGACTTAAAAACCAATAAAATTATTACCATTTTAGCAAAAACAACGCTTATGGCTTCGGGGGGTGCCGGACATGTATACAGCACCACTACCAATCCTACTATTGCAACGGGTGATGGTGTTTCAATGGTATATCGTGCAAAAGGAAAAGTAGAAGGAATGGAGTTTTATCAGTTTCATCCTACCTCTTTGTATAATCCGGGCGAAAGCCCCTCCTTTTTAATCTCCGAAGCAGTAAGAGGTTTTGGTGGTATTTTAAAAACTATTGAAGGCAAAGAGTTTATGCACAAATACGATAATCGAAAGTCGCTTGCTCCCAGAGATATTGTGGCTCGTGCTATTGATAATGAAATGAAAATAAGTGGCAACGATTTTATGTATTTAGATTGTACCCATTTGAATAAACAAGCACTAATAGATCACTTTCCGAATATTTACAAAAAATGTTTGAGCATAGGTATTGACATTACTAAAGATTTTATTCCGGTAGTACCTGCCGCACATTACATGTGTGGGGGAATTAAAGTAGATAAACAAGGCAAAAGCAGTATCAATAAACTATACGCCATTGGCGAATGTTCGCATACTGGTTTACATGGAGCTAACCGACTGGCATCCAACTCCTTATTAGAAGCAATAGTGTACTCGCACCAAGCCGCAATGAATGCTATTCAGCAGTTACCGAGCATTGGTTATTGTGAACAAATACCCGAATGGAATGCTGAAGGCACCAATCATCCGGAGGAAATGATTTTATTGACACAAAGCTTGAGAGAGGTACAAAGTATTATGACCAATTACGTAGGTATTGTGCGTTCCGATATTCGGTTAAAAAGAGCATTAGACCGGCTAAATATTCTTTACAATGAAAATGAAGCCTTGTATTTAAAAACTACTATATCGCCCAAACTTTGCGAATTAAGAAACCTAATAAATGTAGCTTACATCATTATAAAGCATGCTATTGCCCGAAAAGAAAGTAGAGGCTTGCATTACATAAACAATATAAATAATTGATTTTCAATAATATAAAATAAATCAATTTTTAAACCCCTTTATTTTAAAGTTCATCGATTGTAAAAGAGATTCGTCTACACTTTTTCAACAATCGTAGATTACTGAATTTCAGTAGTCTAAATAATGTGATGTTAATAACTATAATGCGTATCTTTACATCCTAAATCAGAAAAACCATGTTCGAAATTTTAAAAAGCTTTGAGTCTAAGTACGGTCATCTTAAGAAAAAAGGGTTGACAATTGAAGGTTTATCAATGGTAGATCCTAAGAAAAAGAAGCATGTAATTAAAATTAGCCGACCATTGGTTTTTGATAATCGCTTATTACCTAAACGATTTGAAGGTTTAGATGTAAAAACAAACATTAAATTAAATGACGATATGCCAAATGAATT
>JAEUTT010000474.1 GCA_016787165.1 Bacteroidia bacterium
ATATGTAACACTATTAGCTAGTGCAAGTCCTAAAATTTCGCCAGTATAATTAAAGGCTTCAATTGCATTTTTGTCGCCTTCAATAGCTTTGTCGTAAATGTATTTTGCATCAGCCACTTTGGTTTTTACATCTACTTTTTCGTGCTTACTCATTAATAAGTCGGTATAGGTTCTTTTAATTCCTGTGGCTGAGCAATAAGTTTCTAAGCATCCTTTCCTTCCACATCCGCATTGTCGTCCATCGGTAAACATAATTACATGCCCTATTTCACCTGCAAAACTATCGTGTCCGTATATTAATTGTCCATTGCTAATAATTCCGCTACCTAATCCAGTGCCAAGTGTAATAAAAATAAAGTCGTTCATTCCTTTGGCACCGCCAAACATCATTTCGCCTAAAGCTGCGGCATTGGCATCATTGGTGAGTAATGTTGTTACTTTTAAGTTTGATTCAAACAGTTTTGCTAAAGGAATGATTCCTTCCCATTTTAAATTAGGTGCAAACTCTATTGTTCCGTTAAGATAGTTCCCATTAGGAGCGCCAATTCCAATTCCTACTAATTGATAATCGGAACCTAATTTTAAAAATGCTTTTTTAATGTGTTCACACACTACAGCAACCAAATCTTCAGGTATAGGAAAATGTTCGGTAGGAACATGGTCTTTAATTAAAATAGTTCCAGTATCATCCACTAAGCCAAAAATGGTATTAGTACCTCCTATATCTATTCCTACAACAATTTTTTTCATTTGATTGAATTCTATGTTCCGAATATCCGATAAAAATGACAGAAACTCAAATTTTCTCAAAAAACTGCTTTTAATCAGTTTTTGAAAATTAAATACCTTTTTATTTTGCAAATATAAAATGGATTTATACTTTTGGTCTGTTATTTAAATTTATTCTAAATAAGAAGATATGACCAAAATAAAAGTTACAATAGCTGATAGTCATTTTTTAAGTCGAAAAGGTTTAGCTGTATTGTTAAATTCAAATACTGATTTTGCTTTATTAGCAGAGGCATTGAGTACTTCTGATTTGGTAAATCAATCAAAATTTTATAAACCAGATTTAATTGTTATCAATTATTTTTCAGAGAATTTTAGTTTAGAAGGCTTATCTCAAGTTGTAAAAAAATATCCAAGTACACCTATTTTGGCTATCACAGAGTTTAAAAGCAATGAAATTATTGCCAAAGCAATGAGTTCTGGTGTTAAAAGTCATTTGCTGACAGATTGTGATCATGACGAAATTGTAGAAGCGATATACAAAACAGCTAAAGGTGAGCAGTTTATGTGTGGCAAAATTGTGAGTGCAGTATTGGATGAAAAGGGGCCAGCTGCAATTTCTACATATAATTGCGCAGGGGTTAATATTTCGGAGCGAGAAATGGAAATTATTAAATACATTGCAGAAGGTTTATCAAATAAGGAAGTTGCAGATAAATTATTTATTAGTACACATACCGTTACTACACATCGTAAAAATATTATGGCTAAGTTGGGGGTTAATAATACAGCCGGTTTAGTGTTATTTGCTGTGCGTGAAAATTTAATAAGTCCTAATCACTTTTTATTTTCGGCAGCAAGTTAATGATTGGTTATTATAAATTATTTGAAAGATCCCTGCTTTAATAGCAGGGATTTTTATTTTTAATAAATACCATTTTTTAGGTATTGCTCAGCCAATTTCTCTCCGGTACTTTTGTTTCGTTAATTAAAATAATTCTAAATAACAATTTATGCTTAAATACATATATATAACAGCCATTTCATTGGTTTCAATTAGTGCAGGTGCACAGCATGCTACCGTTAAAGGAGTAATTAAAAACGACTTAGACAACACAACCGTTCCTTATACCTCTATTAATTTAGATAATTCGGTTTATAAAGTTTCTGATGCAAAAGGGAACTTTGTGTTTACAGATATTGCCATAGGCGAACATAAAATTATTTATACCTTTTTAGGGTACGAAAAAAATGAAATAACATTTAAAGTGTCTTCCGAAAATGAAGTAATAGATTTTCCTGACTTAAAATTAAAACCAAGTGCTATTTTAATTTCCGAAGTGGTTGTTTCTTCACCCTCCACTAATTTTACGCCTCGTTATGAAGGTTCAAATGTGATTGTTTCATCAAAAGAAATTGAGTTAACCAAACCTATTGGAACAGAAGAGATATTAAAAAAAGTGTCAGGGGTAAATGTGTCGGGCGATATGGGTATTTCTAATCGTTTGAATGTTGGTATAAGAGGCTCTTATCCTAGAAGATCGGGTAATATTTTATTGTTAGAAGATGGCACTCCAATAGCACCGGCTCCTTACTTAGCTCCGGAAGCGTATTATAACCCACCAAGCGACAGGTTAGATGGAATTGAAGTTTTAAAAGGCGCTGATATTTTAGCATATGGAAGTAATACAATGTATGGAGCAATAAACTATATAACTAAAAAACCTCCTTTAAAACCAACTTTAGGAATTAATCTTACTGCAGGTGAAAATGGTTACCATTCAGAATATTTTACTTATGGTGGAACATGGAATAATATTGGAGCCGAATTACAAGTATTAAATAAACAGTTTGGAGGTTTTCAGGAAAATTCACAATCATCTATATTTAATACATCTGCTAAACTATATAGTGAGTTCAATTCTCGTTCTTCGGTTTATTTAAAATTAAATTATCACCAAGAAAAATCAAAAGCAAGTTACAGCGCATTAACACCTTTTACTTACAATTTAGATCCTCGTCAAAACCCATTTGATGCAGATGATTTATACACCAAACGTTATGCTGTAGACGCTATTTACAATTATAAATTAATAAAAAACATATTGCTTTCTACTAAAGTATATGTTTCGCAATTTCAAAGAGATTGGTGGCGACAAGAAAATACGTTGATTAAAGCATCAACAGCATTATCTTACTTGGGAGCAGAACGTTATAATGATAGATATTCTTATTTGGATGGGCAAGCATTTGGTAATGATGACTATATCAGGGTGGGACGTGTTGCAGGTGGAAAAGAAAGTACAAGAGCGCGTAATCGTTTGTTTAGAGTTGGTGGTGTTCAACAGTCATTAAAATACACCATTGATAAAACAAATTTTAAAATGAATTTAGAAGTGATTGCAAAAGGGCATTGGGAAACATTTAATAATGTGGAATTTAAAAACGATTCTTCTCGTTTTTCAAGAAGTGGTATTTTAGATAAAGATCAATATTATACTGTTAATACATACTCAGGCCTTGTTAAGGATAAACTAACATTTAAAAAATTATCGTTTACTCCATCTGTACGTTACGAATGGGTTGAAATGCGTTCGTATGATCGCTTAGCCATTTCAAAAATGACAAACAATGATGGAAGTAAATATTTTGGAAGTCAAAAAAATGTATTCTCAAGCGTTATTCCTGGCGCATCGATGGGCTATGAATTGATTAATAATGCTACCAATAAAGTAAGTGCGTATGCTGGTATCTATAAAGGATATACTGCACCTACTGCAGAGGTTGGCTTTTTAAATGTTGAGGATGGAATAGTATCATCGCCTACCGTTGATAAGCCAATTAACCGTACACCAGAAACAAGTTTAAATTATGAGGCTGGTGTAAGAGGATGTTTTTTGAAAGAGTTTGCCTGTGTACAAGCAACTTACTTCAATAACAAAATATCTAATTATTATTCAGCTGGTAGAAGTGAAGCTTTTCAAACGTTGGGAGCCGTAAATATCTATGGATTAGAAGGCACAGTGAATTTAAATTTACATAAACTATTGCAAACTGAAACACATGAACTTGTGGTTTCTTTTTCTGGAACAATGATGAAAGGAAAAGTATTAAGTGGTTTACTAAAAGATTCTGATTTGTTAAAGGCAAAACATACTGATGCTACAAAGGCGGAATTGATTGATAAAATTAATGCAGAGCGCAATGGTTTTGATGTTTATTTTGCAAGTTCAACAGGTGCAGATAGTTTAATTACTTCAAGTTTGACGGTAAATGATTTTAATAAAATTAAACGTTTAGACTTTGTTTTTGGAGATGATGGAATTGCTAATAATACAGTTCCATATTTACCACCATATATCTTAAATGCAGGTATTTCATATGGGTTAAAAGGATTTACAGTTGGTGTAAACTTAAATTATGTGGCAAAACAATATACTGATTATTTGAATTTTGATAATGAAACAGCAGATGGTGCTATAGGTAGCTTGGAGGCATTTAAAACAATAGATGCTAACATTGCGTATTCATTTTTAAATAGTAAAAACAAGTATTTAAGCGGATTAACGCTTTTTGTTGCAGGAAAAAATATAACCGATGAAGTTTATAAAGCATCACGTTTACATCGTTTATCATCTGGTATAATGCCTGGTGGATTCCGTCAAATAAATGCTGGAGTTAAGTTTAATTTTTAGTGAGTATGTTGTTTAGTTTTGAAAAGCGCAAATCTATTTGATTTGCGCTTTTTATTTATGCTGATATTATTATCTTTGATGTATGATTCTAATAGCTGATAGCGGTTCTACTAAAACAGACTGGCGTTTGATTGATGAAAAAAAACAAATTCATCAATTTAAAACTCAAGGTATCAACCCTTATTTTCAAACGGAAGAACAAATTGCAGAAATTATTAAATTAGAATTAATAGATAAGCTTGATTTTGCTTTACATGCTCTGATAACGCAACAAAACTTAAATGTGTTTTTTTATGGTGCTGGTTGCAAAGCCATAGATAAAAAAGAAATAATAAAAAATGCACTGCTATCGTATTTTACAAATGCTGCTATTGTTGTTGAGTCGGATATGTTAGCAGCTGCATATGCTTTATGTGGAAACAAGCCAGGGATAGTTGCAATATTAGGCACAGGAGCTAATACCTGTTATTATGATGGTAAACAAATTGTTGAAAATAAGACGTCATCTGGATTTATTTTAGGAGATGAAGGAAGTGGTGCTCATATTGGTAAAACATTAGTTCAAGCATTTTTAAATGATGAACTGCCCAATGAACTAGCTAAACGATTTATTGAACGATTTAAATTATCAAAAGAGGATATTATTGATGCTGTGTATCGAAAGCCATTGCCTAACAGGTTTTTAGCAAGTTTTAGTAAGTTTGTTTATCAAAATATAAAAGAGCAATATATGATTGATTTGGTTACTGGCTGCTTTCATCTATTTTTTAATAAATATATTTGTAAATACACACACAACAAAAATGTTATATTTCATTGTACTGGATCAGTCGCATTTTATTACAGTAATATACTAAAAGCTGTGGCTAACGAAAAAGGGATTGTTGTAGGAACTATCGTTGAATCGCCTATTTCGGCATTAACTTTATACCACTTGGGCGAATAGCTCATCATTATTTTTAATTAATACTTATATTTGAAACATAAATAATTTGTACAAATGAAATTACCTTCTTCTTATAAATTAAAAGATATTGCAGCACTTATTGATTGCAAATTTGATGGGAGCCCAGATCATATTGTTACTGGATTAAATGAAATACACATGGTGGAAGCTGGAGATATCGTTTTTGTAGACCATCCAAAATATTATGACAAAGCACTAAATTCAAAAGCAACAACCATTATTATTAATAAACAAGTAGAATGCCCTAGAGGGAAGGCTCTGCTTTTATCTGATGATCCTTTTAGGGATTACAATAAATTGGTTCGTCATTTTAATCCTGTTCATTATTCTCAAAAACAAATTGCAGATTCTGCTAAAGTTGGAGAAGGGACAGTTTTGTTACCCGGTGTATATTTGGGTAACAATGTAACAATAGGTAAAAATTGTGTTATACACCCCAATGTGGTTATTTATGATAATTGCCATATCGGAAATAATGTAATTATTCATGCCAATACAGTAATTGGAGCTGATGGATTTTACTATAAAAAACGTCCAACACATTTTGATAAAATGATTTCTTGCGGAAGAGTAATTATTGAAGACGATGTAGAAATAGGTTCTTGTTGTACTATTGATAAAGGTGTTTCTGGTGATACTATTATTGGTGCAGGAACAAAAATGGATAATCAAATTCAGATAGCACATGATACACATATTGGTAAAATGTGTTTAATTGCAGCACAAGTTGCTGTAGCTGGTGTGGTTGTGATGGAAGATGGAGTAACACTTTGGGGGCAAGTGGGGGTAAAGAGTGATGTTCGTTTAGGTAAAGGTTCGTCAATTTTAGCGCAGTCAGGGGTTGTTGAAGATACAGAGCCAGGTAAATCCTATTTTGGTTCGCCAGCAAGTGAGGCAAGGACTAAGATGAAAGAGGTTGCAGCCTTAAAAATGCTACCTGATGCACTAAAAAAAATAAATGAATCATCAAGCAGTTAATTTTCGATTATAAAGAGTTAATATAAATATAGCGATGTCGGTAAATAAAAATATTTCTAAACGCATTAAAGATGTTAAGCTGAATGCTTTATTGGAAATAACCAAGGCTATAAATAATAATTTTTCTACAGACCAATTGCTCAAAATTTTTGAAGAAGTACTGGCTAATCAATTAAATATTGGAAGGTTAGTACTTTTTAGTCATGATGGCGATTGGAAATGCATTTTAAAATATGGTGTTGCCGAAGAATATAATGCAATTGATGTTGAAAGGGATTTATTGTCAATAAAAGAAATCGGAACCATTAATTTTTCTAAAAAAAACTTAAATAAATCATTTGAAATTGTAATTCCTGTTTATCATAAATCACAGCCTTTGGCTTTTGTGTTAATTGGCGATTTAGAAGATAGAGTAGAAGTAAGTCCTGCAATTAAACATTTGCCATTTGTTCAAACATTAACAAGTATTATTGTTGTAGCCATTGAAAATAAAAAATTAGCAAAAGACAATATTCGTCAAGCTGCTATGAAAAAAGAGTTGGAGCTTGCTTCTGAAATGCAAGCGATGTTATTCCCAACAGCATTGCCCGTAAATGATAAATTAGAAGCTGCTGCTTTTTATCTTCCTCATCAGCAAGTTGGTGGCGACTATTATGATTTTATTTGGCTAAACGAATATGAGTGTGCTTTTTGTGTAGCCGATGTATCGGGTAAAGGTGTAGCAGCAGCTTTATTAATGTCGAACTTTCAAGCTACTTTACGAGTGCTAATTCAGCATACCAATTCGCTTACTAGATTGATAAAAGAATTAAATAATAAAGTAATGGCCAATGCAAAAGGTGAAAAATTTATTACTTTTTTTATTGCTAAATACAATATTAAAACAAGGCAACTTTCATTTGTTAATGCAGCACACAACCCACCACTATTAGTTTCTAAAAGGGGAAGTGTTGAATTACTATCTACAGGCTGCACTGGACTAGGAATGTTTGATGACATTGAAAAAATAGAAGAAGGTCATATTCAAATTGCTCCCGACACAACAATCATTTGTTATACAGATGGTTTAGTTGAATTAGAAAATGAAAAAAATGAAG
Organism: Bacteroidia bacterium; assembly: GCA_016787165.1. Lineage (GTDB taxonomy): Bacteria > Bacteroidota > Bacteroidia > 2-12-FULL-35-15 > 2-12-FULL-35-15 > 2-12-FULL-35-15. The sequence goes on from JAEUTT010000474.1 coordinate 7,467, forward strand.
AGTATGGTACCGATGCTTTGCAAAAATTTGTGTTACTAAAGACAAATTTAAGTCCTCATTCACTAAATAAGGCTATTGTAGATGAAGTTATCGATTTTAAACAATCAAAATCATACGTTGATGATATTGCATTGTTTACTATTAAGTTGTATTAAATCTTATTTTCTTCCGCTACTTTATTTTTGTGGTAAACATCAATTGCAACAAGCATTGCAACAAATCCCCAGAATGGGACAGATGCTTTGTCGGTGTCTAAAAAATTGTTTAATACTCCATGTACTACATAGGTAATAAAGCCCAATAGAGTTACTAATACGGTCATTTTTAGCTCATGTTCCTGAATGGAATAAAAGAGTTTAAAGCCTGTTCCAATGGTTATTAATACAATAACTATAAATGTTAAAGCACCAAGCACTCCAGATTCACACAGAGGGCCAATGTATTCGCTATGCGCATTTCCTCTGTCACCCATATTGGTACTAATAATTGTTTTTTCATTTGCATGTTGATATGGAGCATATACAAAACTATATGTTCCTGGCCCCCAACCAACAATTGGACGTTCTTCAAATAATCGGAACGCTGCACTCCACCTATTTAGTCGCTCAAGGTTAGAAGCATCGGTTGAAATGTTTGCAATTGATTGAATATGTTTTTCAAAATCTTTTGATGCATCTTGCCTGTTTTTTTCCAACTTCATTACAATGTCTGTTCGGTAGTATAAGAGTACGGTAGTGATACAGCCAGCAATTAGTAATATGGTTCGGAATTTTATTTTTAAAAGCAAAACAATGTAAGCCAAAAGTGCTATAATTAAACTTAGCCATGCCGCTCTTGTGTATGAAAAAATTAAGGCAATGATAAATATGATTAAAAAACTTATCGCAACAAATTTTACACTTGGCGAATGTTTTTTGTTGAAAGTGTAAAAAATAATTGTCGGTAAAAACATGGCCAGCATAGCTCCATAAACAGTATGGTCGTTATAAAATGGCGACATTACATAATTAGCTGTTTTTTCATCAAAGCCATAGCCAGCATGTGTATATAATGTGTAAATGATAATAATAATGAATGAAGTAATGTATAACCAATTAAACGTTTTAATATTCGAATATTTTTGAAATAATTGTGTTCCCATAAAATAAAATGAAATCACAAACCATAAACGAGAAATTAAAAATTTTATAGATACAATAGGATGTTCGCTTGTTATTGTTGTAAAAGCAATCCAAATTAGGTTAATGAAAATAGCAATTGTAATAGGGTGTTGTAAAACCTTTTTGTCAAACTCTGCACGATGAAGTTGTTTTAGCAAAAAGATAATCATAATACCAAAAATGATTGGTTCTGTAGGTAAGCTAAGACCTAATCCGCCATCCAAGTCTTGTAAATTGATAGCGAGTGGTGTTAAAAATACGGTTAATAGCATTAGCTTTTCAACTGAGTAAATAGCCAATAAAAGAACTACAATCGCTGCAGGTACAAGGTTGAAATAATAAATTTCATGGTACATACATATCGCATTTATGAGCATAAATGCAATGCATACAGCGTATAATAACTTTATTTCTTTTGCTGTGATCAAAATAATTATTGAAACTTCTTTTTATTGTTTAAAATAATTAAAGCAAGAAATAAAAATGCATTTGCCGAAACTAGTGAGATGGTAACAACCAACCAGCGAACAGGGTACGATTTTTTATCCGAGACGCTTGGACTAGAAATTACATATG
>JAEUTT010000248.1 GCA_016787165.1 Bacteroidia bacterium
GGAGAACATTGGATAATGCTTTTGTGATTTTGGATGAAGCACAAAATGCAACCGATGCCCAACTAAAAATGTTTTTAACTCGAATGGGTTCATCTGCAAAGTTTATTATTACAGGTGATGTAACACAAGTAGATTTACCTAAAAATCAACCATCAGGCTTGCCGTATGCATTGAAATTGCTTGATAAAGTAGATGGTATTTCAATAATAAAATTGGATGGAACCGATGTGATTAGACATAAACTTGTAAAAAAAATAGTAGAATTATACGATAAATAAATAATAATTAAAACTCTATAAAAATGAATGCTATAACAGAAACAAAATTCAATTTCCCGAAACAAAAATCATTTTACAAAGGTAAAGTACGTGATGTATACAATATTGATGATAAGCATTTGGTAATGATTGTAAGCGATCGTATTTCTGCATTTGATGTAGTATTACCCAAAGGAATTCCTTATAAAGGACAAGTATTAAACCAAATAGCGGCAAAGTTTTTAAAAGCAACCGAAGATATTGTTCCTAATTGGGTTGTTGCCGTTCCCGATCCAATGGTTACGGTAGGTCATGTATGTGAGCCTTTTAAAGTGGAAATGGTTATTCGTGGATATTTATCTGGGCATGCTTGGAGAACATACAAAGAAGGAAAAAGAATACTATGTGGTGTTACTTTACCTGAAGGAATGAAAGAGAACGATAAATTTCCTGAACCCATTATTACACCTACTACAAAAGCATCTGTTGGGCATGATGAAGATATTTCAAAAGAAGAGATTTTAAAACAAGGAATTGTATCAAAAGAAGACTATGAATTATTAGAAAAATATACACGAGCAATTTTTCAAAGAGGAACCGAAATTGCCGAAAAAATGGGATTAATATTAGTAGACACAAAATATGAGTTCGGAAAAAAAGACGGAAAAATCTATTTAATTGATGAAATTCATACCCCAGATTCTTCACGTTATTTTTATAAAGAAGGATATGCTGATCGTCAAGCAAAGGGAGAAGCGCAAAAACAATTATCCAAAGAATTTGTGCGTGAATGGCTAATGGCAAATGGTTTTCAAGGCAAAGACGGACAACAAATTCCTGAAATGACAGCAGAAGTAATTTCATCAATTTCTGAGCGTTACATTGAGCTGTATGAAAATATTGTTGGAGATAAGTTTGTAAAAGCCGATGCTTCAGATGTAATTAAGCGAGTAGAAAGTAATATTAATAATTTTTTAACCAACATTAAATAATACTTTTCGATTTAACTGTTATAGGGAGGCTATTAAGTATGATAGCCTCTTTTTTATTTTTTTAAGTAATAAAACTTGCAGATGTAAGATTTGTTTCCAAAGATAGGTTTGTAAAATATTTTTTTGATTTTAATTTAAGGATACTATATTTACCAAACTAATTAATCACTAAAAAACAAAAAATTATGGGAAAAGGAATTATTGTAATTAAGGATACAGATAGAGGTATGCTTAAAAATGAAAATGGTAAAGAGTTAAAGTATGTACAATCGAACAGCGATTTACTTGGTTTGAAAGAAAATGCAGTCGTGCGCTTTGATGTGTATCATAATGACGCAACCAAAGAAAAAACAGCTTACAATGTAGAATTACAAAGAACAGGAATTATTGTAATTAAAGATACGGATAGAGGAATGATTAAAGATCCTAATTTTGGAGAAATAGAAGCTGTTGTGCCTTTTATGAAAGAAAGAGGCTTCGAAGATGGTGCAACTGTTAAATATTTTCACTTAAAAACAGATAAAGGAGTAGTTGCAGTTTATGTTGAATTAGTTGACCCTACTAAATAGTTCAAATTAATAAATTTCAAAAAAAAGCGGAGTATTAAATTACTTCGCTTTTTTGTTAAATGCTATTTTTTATTATCTTTAGAAACCCAATTTGTTTAATTTATGATTAGAAAAGCATTTTTTCTATACCCATTTTCATTTTTTATTTTCTTTCTACAGTATTCAGCACTTGCTCAAAAAACAGAAATTGATAGTCTTGTGGAACTTTTGAATACCAGTTCTGAGGCAAAAAAAATAGAAATACTAAATGCACTTTCTCTAAAATATTCTGATACCAATCCGGATAAAGCAGTAGCCTACGGCAAACAAGCTAGAACAATTGCTCAAAATAATAAATCAGCTATTGAAATCGGATATTCTTGTTTAAATATAGCTAAGGGATATTATGCAAAATCGGATAATACCAATGCCTTAGCTTATCTCAACTTGGCGCAAGTCGAGTTTATAAAAATCGATTCCAAAAGCGGTTTAGCCGAGGTGTACAATGTTATAGGGAATATTCAAACCGATTTAAGCAATAGTGAATCAGCATTAGATTATAATTTAAAAGCATTAAAATTAAGAGAAGAACTAAATGATTCATTTGCAATGGCCTCTTCATTAATAAACATTGGGAAAATTTATTACAATTTAAAAGCTTATCCCAAAGCTCATGATTATTACCAACAATCTTTATTGATAAGAGAAAAAATTAATGACCAAGCCGGCATTGCCGCTTGTTATAATAATATTGCCAATTTTTATGGTGATCAGGGGGATAATTTAAAAGCACTTGAGTATCTGAAAAAGTCATTAGAGATAAAAGAAAAATTAGGAAATAAAAAAGGAGTTGCATATACACTCAATAATCTTGGAAGTATATACACTGCTTTAAATGAGCATACCAAAGCGCGAGAGTATTACACAAAATCTTATGAGTTAAAAAAAGAAGTAAAAGATGCACGTGGAATGCTCAGCTCGTTAACAAATATTGGTGTGAGTTATTATTACACAAATGATTTATCTAGTGCTGTAAAATATTTTGTTTTAGCAAGTGAAGAAGCACAAAAAGTAGGAGCAAAAGATATTGCTTTAAGTAGTTTTCAAAATGCTGCCGAAACGTATTCAGAATTAAAAGATTATAAAAATGCCGCAAAGTATTATAGCCTATCACTTGATTTAAAAGATAGTATTTTAAGTGTAGAAAGTAGCAAAGCACTACACGAAATGCAAGCAAAATTTAATTATGAAAAGCAAGAAAAAGAAATACATATTTTAAAACAAGAAAAAGAAATTCAAGCACTGGATGTTGCAAGAACTAAGTTGATTAAAAATGGTTTTATTATTGGATTCATATTGATTTTAATAATCACTTTTATTATCTATAGTAGATATCAATTGAAGCAAAAAGCCAATCAAAAGCTTGAGCATCAAAAACAAGAAATAACTCGTCAGCACAATGAACTTAATACAGCATACGGACAAATTGAAGCAAAAAATAAAGATATAACAGATAGTATAAAATATGCAAAACGATTGCAAGAAGCCATTTTGCCTACGGCCGAATTTGATAGAACATTTAATGGAAATGGCTTTATTTTGTATAAACCAAAGGATATTGTTAGTGGTGATTTTTACTGGATGTGGAAAAACAAGAATTTGGTTTACTTAGCAGCCGTAGATTGTACTGGACATGGAGTGCCTGGAGCTTTTATGAGTATTGTTGGACACAATTTACTAAATCAAGCTGTAAAGGAACATCAACTTCGTGAACCAGCTAAAGTTTTAGATGAAGTAAATAAAGGAGTAACTGAAACATTGAGACAATATGAAGAAGAATCAACGGTTAAAGATGGGATGGATATTGCGTTGTGTTGTTTAAATACCGATACGTTAGAGTTGCAATATGCAGGAGCATTTAACCCTTTGTGGATTATTAGCGAAAACCAATTTCAAGAAATAAAAGCAGATAAATTTCCGATTGGGACATTTATTGGAGAAAGATTAAGTTCATTTAAAAACAATAGCATCCAGTTAAAAGAGGGAGATTGTTTCTACTTATTTACAGATGGTTATGCAGATCAATTTGGGGGTGAAAAAGGGAAGAAATTTAAGTATAGACAATTACAAGATTTATTGCTTAAAAATTGCAATAAAAAAGCGCCTGAACAAAAAGATGTGCTTGAGCAGACTTTTGTTAAATGGATAGGCCAATTAGAGCAGGTGGATGATGTTTTAATAATTGGGATAAATGTATAGTTCTTGAAAGGGAACTTGTTTTTCATAAAAATTAGTATATTTGCTTTGATAAATTTTTTAAAACTATCATTAACATGAAAAAAATATTTTCAATATCAATTATTGCCATTGGAGTTACACTTTTTACTCTTAACTCATGTAAAAAAGACGAGCCCGACACAGAAACACAATCCGCTGTAGATAACAATATTTGCGAAACAGAGTTCACCAAAATGATGCCTCGCGTAAACGATTTTGGAATTAATGAGCAAGGTATCAAAGGTATGAGAAGTC
>JAEUTT010000519.1 GCA_016787165.1 Bacteroidia bacterium
TAATAGTATTTTAAATTATGATTACTATTTTATTAATTTGATTTTAGCATATCAAAAAACAAAAATATTTAAAACATAAAAATCTCCTGATAAAAATGGTCAAGATTTTATCAATGGCTGGGAAAATACTTCTGTAGGAGATAACAAAACATTAGGTCATTATGATGTAAAAGATCAAATTTCTGATGGAAGTGGTAATTATAGCACTCGTGAAAGAAAAGATAAAGATCGTAGTGTGTTTATTGTTAAAGATATTATCAATATTTATCCTGATACATTAGCTTGGGTTCATGATTTTACCTACTCATTTAATGAACCAATGACAAATATGTATTTCTGGCACGTAGCGTATGATGATTATCCAGTTGTGGGCGTTTCTTGGAAACAAGCAAGAGCATTTTGTGTATGGAGAACCCAATTGTTTAACAGCTGGTTATTAAATAACGGACAAATGTTTGTAAACGATTTCCGCTTACCAACTGAATCGGAGTGGGAGTATGCTGCTCGTGGTGGAAATGCTTTAAGTCCTTACCCTTGGGGTGGCCCATACATCAGAAACGCTTTAGGATGTTTCTTAGGAAACTTTAAACCAATGCGTGGTAATTATATTCCTGATGGTGGTTTCCATACTGTAAAAATTATGTCATATAATCCAAATGATTATGGTTTATATTGTATGGCAGGTAATGCTGCGGAGTGGACTAGCAATGCATTTGATGAATCGGCTTATGACTTTAGCCATGATTTGAATCCTGATTATGTGTATGAAGCACAAGATAATGAAGCGAATGTATTAAAACGTAAAGTAATTCGTGGTGGTTCATGGAAAGATGTAGGTTATTACTTACAAACAAGTACAAAAACATACGAATATCAAGATACAGCAAAATGTTATGTTGGTTTCCGTTGTGTTCAAACATACTTAGGTCGTGCGAAAGGCGATGACATTTAAAAATTTAAAATCTCTAATCTAAATAAATCAATTATTAACAATTTAAACTTTAAAAATTATGGGTGGTAAAAAATGGAAAAGTTTCATGGCCAAATTATACGGATTTGGTGCGGCAATCGTAATCATTGGTGCGATGTTTAAAATTATGCACTGGCCTGGTGCAGGTCCGATGCTTGTAATCGGATTATCTACAGAGGCCGTAATCTTCTTTTTCTCGGCATTTGAGCCACCACACGAAGAGGTGGATTGGAGTTTAGTATACCCGGAATTAGCTGGTATGCATGGTGAAGAAGGTGAAGGACATGATAAAATTGAAGACAAAGGTTCTATTACAGAACAATTAGATAATATGCTTGAAGAAGCTAAAATTGGACCTGAATTAATTGAAAGTTTAGGACAAGGTATGCGTAGCTTAAGCGATCAAGCAGGAAAATTAAATAACATTACGGATGCATCTGTTGCTACAAATGAGTATGTAACAAGTGTGAAATCTGCAGCTCAAAATGTAAACTCATTATCTGGAGCTTATTCAAAAGCTGCTGAATCTTTAATGGGATTAGCTGTAACTAATGATGATAGCGCATCTTTAGGCGAGCAAATTGTAAAAGTTTCTAAAAATTTATCAGCTTTAAATGCTTCATACGAATTACAATTACAAGGTTCAAACGACCATTTAAAAGCTACATCTAAATTCTACGAAGGTTTAAATGATTTAATGAAAAACTTAAACGATTCAGTAGATGATACTAGAAGATACAAAGATCAAATTGCTCAATTGTCTTCTAACTTAGAATCATTGAACACTATTTACGGTAACATGCTTACTGCAATGAGAAAATAATTCTGTAATTAACAGAATTATTTTTCTTTTTTGAAGTTGTAAATAGACTTCATTGGACTATTAAATAAAGTATTAATCAAAGAAACTAATATATAAAATGGCAGGTGGTAAAGAAACCCCAAGGCAGAAGATGATTGGTATGATGTACCTGGTGTTAACAGCACTTTTGGCACTTAACGTATCCAAAGAAATTTTGAACGCCTTCGTAATCATTGAAGATAGTTTGAACATTACAAACGAAAACTTCGATGCTAAAAATGAGTTATTATATCAAAAATTTGCTAAAGCTGTAACAGAAAATCCTGATAGAGCTAAACCTTGGCAAGATAAAGCGTTGTCGGTTCAAAAACAATCGAAAGAACTTTGTCTTTTTATTGATGATATAAAAAGTCAATTGTATCAAAAAATTCAAAAATTACCTAAAGAACAAGCAGATACATTGCATTTAATGTACTTAGAAAGTAAAGATGAGAATAATATTCCAACTGAACTTTTGATTGGTGCAGGTGCTGATGCTGAGAATGCTACGGGTCTTTCAAAGGATTTAAAAGAAAAAATTGAAACATTTAAAAAGAACATTACCAATTTAGTTCCTGAAAAAGATCGTTCAGCATTAAAAATTGGCTTGAGTACAGAAGATATGTATTCAATTGGTGATGAGCGTATGGTAAAATGGGAAAGCAATTTGTTTGCTCACCAACCTGCAGCAGCGGTTTTAAGTATTTTAGCTAAATTAAAAAATGATGTTAAAAATGCCGAAAGTGATGTTGTAAGTACACTTTTACGTAACGTAGATGAATCAACAATTAAATTTGATAAAGTAATGGCGAAAGTTGTTGCTCCTTCAAACTACATTATTTCTGGTGAAGAGTATAAAGCAGATATTTTTATTGCTGCTTATAATTCATCTTCAAATCCTGAAATTTTATTAGGTAATGTTGATACAGCAACTGGAACTATCAAAGGAACTTCTACTAAATTAGAAACGTTTGAAAATGGTTTAGGTAAGTATTCTGTAAAAACAGGAAGTGAAGGCCAACAAGAATTTGGTGGAGTGATTAATGTTAAATCGCAAGATGGAAGTGTTAAATCATATCCGTTTACAAGTTCTTATATGGTTGCTCGACCTTCAATGGCTGTCTCACCTACAAAAATGAACGTGTTTTACATTGGAGTTGATAATCCTGTTGCTATTTCGGTAGCTGGCGCTGCTCCAACAGATGTAGTAGCTTCATTAACAGGTGCTACAGGTTCTATTGTATCACAAGGTCAAGGTAATTACATTGTAAAAGTAAGTGCTGGTACAAAATGTGATATCAATGTATCTGTAAAAACAAAAACAGGAACAAAATCAATGGGTAAAATGGAGTTTCGTGTTAAAAAAGTTCCTAGTCCATTGGCTTCATTTGCTGGTGTTACTGGTGATGGAGTTGCTTCAAAAGGTGAGTTAACAGCAGCAGGTGGTGTGATTCCTAAATTGGAAGATTTTGTGTTCGATTTAAAATTTCCTGTTGTTTCATGGGTTATGTCAATGAACATTAACGGTGTATTCGTTGATCAAGCAGCAAGTGGACCAGGGAAAACTGGCGCAATGTCTGAAATGATTAGCAAAGCAAAACCTGGAACTAAAATATTAATTGAGCAAGTTAAAGTGCAGGCGCCTGATGGAGTTCGTAAAATTCCTGGTTGTGTGATTAAAGTGAAATAATTTTTAAAAACGTATGGTCATGAAAAAAGTAAAAATTCTGTTAAGTTTATTGGTTACATTATTAATGTTTGCCGATATAACTGCACAAGAGGTTTTAAAAGCGCCTAAGTACCCTGATGGGGTTTATGTGAAAGAAAACACTCGTACACGCAGAGCAATACCTTATACACATTTACGTGAAGCAGATGTGATGTGGAGCAAACGTGTGTGGCGTGTAATTGACCTACGCGAAAAAATTAA
>JAEUTT010000533.1 GCA_016787165.1 Bacteroidia bacterium
AAAACATTGCAATTAGTGCAGGTATTAGTGATGCATTTGTTACTGCCTATGTGGATGGTAAGCGTATTTCATTAACAGAAGCTCAACAATTAGTTGCTTCGCAAGGCAATGCTGTTTTTTCAACAGCACCTAATATGAACCAATTGCCATTTGTTGGCGGAAAGATTGCATCAACTGTTGCAAGTCAGCCGGAGCCACTTAAGTTGCAAAACAATCCTGTTGTAGAAGCAGTAAGAGAAACAACCGTTTCACCTACAGTTGCTTCATCGCCTATAGTTAATAATTCGGTTAGCACAAATACCGAAGCAGTAAAAGCATTGGATATGTCAAAGGTTCCAAACTCTGTTTCGGCTGACAAAGGTGTTGTGTTTAAAGTTCAGATTGGTGCATTTAAAGAAGAAGTACCATTGGAAATTGCAAATAAGTTTTTGAGAATAGCAAAAATGGGTGTAAAAAATTATGAAGATGACAGAGGTTTAACCGTGTACATTGTAGGTGCCTATGCAAGTTATGAAGATGCTACAAAAGCTAAACAAGAAGTAGTAGCACAAGGAATTATAGATGCTTTTATCATCGCATATAATGATGGTAAAAAAATTAGTATCGATGAAGCAAAACAATTATTAGAAGCAAAATAAAAAATGAAAAATTTTGAAGAAATAAATCATGACTTAGATGTTGATTCAGATGTACTTTTAGCACCTGAAGAAGTAGAAGTTGCTGACAAACAAATTATTTTGTTTAACGATGATTTTAATACGTTCGAGTTTGTGACAGAAACGCTTATGAAAGTATGTAAGCACGATCCTATTCAGGCCGAACAATGCACATACCTTGTTCATTATAAAGGGAAGTGTTCTGTGAAAAAAGGTACATACGAAGCCTTAGAACCGATGTGCACCGCACTATTAGAAAGAGGTTTAACAGCAGAAATTGAATAAAAAATGGCGGGCAATTCATTTGGAACAATTTATAGATTAACAACATTTGGCGAATCGCATGGCGAAGCTATTGGAGGAATTATAGATGGTTGTCCGGCAGGATTAACAATCAATATTGAATTTATACAAGCTGAATTAGACAGAAGAAAGCCTGGTCAATCGCAAATTGTAACTCAACGAAAGGAAAGCGATAAAGTGATGTTTTTATCGGGTATATTTAATGACAAAACAATAGGAACACCTATTGGATTTATGATTAAAAACGAAAATCAAAGATCACACGACTATTCACATAATATAGACGCGTATCGTCCTTCACATGCTGATTATACCTATGATGAAAAATATGGCGAACGCGATTATAGAGGAGGAGGAAGGTCATCGGCTCGAGAAACAACTTGCAGGGTGGTTGCTGGTGCAATTGCAAAGCTTATTTTAAAGCAATATAACATTACAATTCATGCATATACCTCACAAGTAGGTGAAATTAAATTGTTAAAAAAGTATCAAGAATTAGATTTTTCTAAAATAGATTCATCAATTGTTCGTTGTCCGGATAACTTAGTTTCCGAAACGATGATTCAAAAAATAGAACAAGTAAGAAAAGCTGGAGATACCATTGGTGGTGCTATTTCTTGCGTTATACAATCAATGCCTGCTGGACTAGGTGAACCCGTTTTTGATAAACTACATGCCGATTTAGGGAAAGCAATGTTAAGCATCAATGCGGTTAAAGGATTTGAGTATGGAAGTGGGTTTGATGGATCTAAAATGCTAGGAAGCGAACATAATGATACATTTGAATTCACAGATAAAATAAAAACAAAATCAAACTATTCAGGTGGGATTCAAGGTGGAATTAGTAATGGTGAAGACATTTATTTTAGAGTAGCATTTAAACCGGTAGCAACCATTATGCAAGTGCAAAAAACAATAAATTCAAAAGGCGAACCTGTTGAAATGCATGGTAAGGGTAGGCACGATCCATGCGTTTTGCCTAGAGCAGTTCCTATTGTAGAATCAATGGCTGCAATTGTAATCGTTGATCATTTGTTAAGAAGTAGAAGCTCAAAACTATAGTAAAATCAATCATTGTATTGTAAATTCGTAATCAGAAAAATAACATTTAAATTTTTAAAAAAATGGGAACAGATAAAAAGAAAAAAAGTTTTATTGGAAGAATATTAAAATGGACAGGAATAACACTTCTTATTCTAATTATTTTAATAATAGCGGCTCCATTTTTATTGAAAAAACAAATTGTACAGTTTGTAAAAGATACAGCTAACGAACAATTAAATGCCAAAGTTAATTTTGGCGAGTTTGATTTAACACTTATTAGCTCATTTCCCGATTTTACCTTTTCTATTGATAGTGTTTCAGTTGCAAATATTGACGATTTTGAAGGAGACACATTGTTGTTTGCCAAAAACATGACATTAGGACTTAATTTAATGAGTGTTATAAAAGGTGAGCAATATAAAATTAATACTATTTCTATTGATCAACCTCGCATTCATGCTTTGGTTTTAAAAGATGGTAAAGCTAATTGGGATATTACTAAACCTTCGATAGATACAACAACAGGCGCTGTTGATACTTCTGCTTCGGCACCATTTAAAATGGCGCTAAAAAAGTTAGAAATTAAAAATGCATACATTCTGTATGATGATGCTACAATGCCTATAAAAGCAGAATTGAATAATATGAATTATGAACTAAGTGGTGACTTTACTTCTGATAATTTTTTATTAGCAATGCTTATGGAGATTGAAAAGTTATACGTGAATTATGGTGGTGTAACTTATATGAATAATGTTCATACTCGAATTAAAGTTGATTTGGATGCAGACATGCCAAAAATGCGTTTTGCCTTTAAAGACAATGAATTTTCATTCAATGAGCTTACTCTTGGTATAGATGGTTTTGTTGCTATGCCAACTGAAGACATAGATATGGATATAAAATTTAAAGCAAACCAAACGGAATTTAAAAATATTTTATCATTAGTGCCAGGGGTTTATACTGCCGATTTTAAAGATGTTAAAACATCTGGTCAGTTAGCCTTAGATGGATTTGCAAAAGGTATTTATAGTGAAAAAGGATTGCCGGCATTCGGATTAAAATTATTAGTTAAAGATGCTATGTTTCAATACCCTTCATTGCCAAAATCAGCAATCAATATTCAAATTGATTTAGTTGTTGACAATAAAACAGGTGTAACCGATGCTACAGTGGTAGACTTAAATAAATTTCACGTAGAGCTAGGCGGCAATCCTGTGGATGCAACCTTGCATTTAACTACACCAATATCTGATGCCAATATAGATGCTACAGTACTTGCAAAAATTAA
>JAEUTT010000008.1 GCA_016787165.1 Bacteroidia bacterium
AATTAAATATTTTTTTAGTATTTTCGCAGTCCCAAAATAAAAATGGGAATAATTATTAACTCATAAAACAATAAAAAAATGGCAGTAAAGATTAGATTACAACGTCATGGAAAAAAAGCTTCAGCTTTCTTCCATATTGTAATTGCGGATGGTCGTGCACCTCGAGATGGAAAGTTCATTGAGAAAATTGGTACGTACAACCCAACTACAAATCCAGCAACTATTAACCTAGACACAAACAAAGCTTTGGCTTGGTTAAATAATGGTGCTCAACCTACAGACACTTGTCGTGCAATCCTTTCATACAAAGGTGTATTGTACAAAAATCACTTACAAGGTGGTGTAGCTAAAGGCGCTCTTACACAAGAGCAAGCAGATGCTAAATTCACAAAATGGTTAGCTGATAAAGAATCAAAAATTTCAGGAAAAGTTGATAAATTATCAACTGCGGAAAAAGAAGCTTACAAAAAACGTATAGCAGCTGAAGTAGCTTCTAAAGAAGCGAAAGCAGCTAAAATTGCAGCAAAAAACACTCCTGTAATTGAGGAAGCACCTGCAGTAGAAGCTCAAGCTGAAACTGAAGCTCCAGCAACACCTGAAGCAGAAGCATAATTAATATTAATACTATAATAAAAGGCAGTTGAATAATATCGGCTGCCTTTTTTATTAAACATAAAAAATGAATAAAAACGACTGCTTTAATTTAGGCTATATTTCAAAAACGGTTGGTACCAATGGGGATTTGCTTTTTAATTTGGATGTTGATAACACCAAACCTTACTCAAAATTAGAATCCGTTTTTTTTGAATTGAACAATAGCTTAGTTCCATTTTTTATCAATAAAATTGTTTTAAGAAATAATACTGCAGTTGTTTCTATTGAAGGAATTGATTCTATCGCAAAGTCAAAAGAGTACGTAGGCACATCACTTTACCTCCCATTAAGCTTTTTACCCCCTTTAAAAGGAAACAAATTTTATTATCATGAAGTAATTGGCTTTGAGGTAACCGACCATAAACATGGTGATATAGGGGCTGTAAAAGGGGTATTAGAATTTCCACAACAGGCTATTTTACAGATAAACAAGAATGATAAAGAAATTTTAATTCCCATAAAAGACGAATTTATAATAACTGTTGACAGAACAACAAAAACAATTAAAACCAAAGCTCCAGATGGTTTAATTGATTTGTATCTCAACTCCGATAACCAAGAATCGGAAGAAGAATAATTAAAGCAAATTTGCTATTACAACATTTTGTTTTAACTTTATAGTAGAATTGCATTTAACTATCAATTAAAATAATTGAATTATCGTTGCAATCATCCTTTATGGCAAGTCAATCATTTGCTTTTAAACAGTTTAAAATCAACCAAGATAAGTGCGCTATGAAAGTAGGCACCGATGCTGTTCTACTTGGAGCATGGGTAAATACGGCTAATGCAAAAAACATATTAGACATTGGCACCGGAACAGGAATTATTGCGCTTATGCTAGCACAAAAATCGGGAGCAAAAATAGATGCGATTGATATTGATGAAAATGCATGTATTCAAGCTACCGAAAATGTAAATAACTGCTTATGGAAAGATCGTGTGCATATACACCATGTTTCTTTGCAAAAATTTGCACAAACAAATGACCGTAAATACGATTTAATAGTTAGCAATCCGCCATATTTTGTAGACTCTTCAAAAGCTTCGGAAGAAGCCAGAACAAATGCAAGACATACAGATCAATTACCATACAATGATTTATTAAATGGAGTTTTAAAATTATTGAGTCCTACCGGAAAATTTTATGTTATCCTTCCTACTAAAGAAAGTGAGTTGTTTAAAGAATTAGCAAATGAGAACAAGTTGTTTTTAACCAAACTTACACGAGTAGTTACTCGTTATGATAAGCCCGAAAAAAGATGGTTAATGCGATTTGAGTTTACACCTAGAAGTTTTTCTGAAAATTCAATTACCATCGAAAAAGATGAAAGGCATTCCTACACCGATGAATACAAGGAATTGACGAAGGATTACTACTTGGCCTTTTAAAACTCCTTTTCTTCAAATTTTATACCCATTGCTTCCAATTCATCTAACACAGGACTATAAATTTCTTTTACTGTTGGGATTACCACACCACTTAATGAAATTTTATTCTGTAAAATTAA
>JAEUTT010000106.1 GCA_016787165.1 Bacteroidia bacterium
GCATTGATGATTCCTACAGAAGCAGTTATTCCTGAGCTGAAAGGAAAAAAAGTTTTTAAAGTGGTAAACGGAAAAGCCGAACCGACAAAAGTGGTAACCGGTTTACGTACCGATGCTCAAGTGCAAATAGTGGAAGGTATAGCAATAGGTGATACAATTATAGCCAGAGGAATCATGCAATTGAAACCAGGTACAACAGTAAAAGTTACAGAATTTAAAAAATAGCAAGATGAATATTTCTTCCATAAGCATTAATCGTCCGGTACTTGCAATTGTAATGTCTATCATTATTGTATTGTTTGGTGCAATCGGATACAATTATCTTGGAGTACGAGAATATCCATCCATTGATCCACCTATCATTACTGTTAAAACTAACTATTCAGGTGCTAATGCAGATGTAATTGAATCGCAAATTACAGAGCCACTTGAAAAAGCGTTAAACGGAATTGAAGGTGTACGAACTATTTCTTCGTCAAGCAATCAAGGTTCGAGTACAATCACAGTTGAATTTAATTTAGATGCAAACATAGAGGCTGCAGCAAATGATGTGCGTGATAAGGTTTCGCAAGCGGTTCGACAGCTACCACAAGATATTGATGGTTTGCCTACAGTAACTAAATCGGATGCCAACTCGGATGCAATTTTATCAATGACGGTGCAAAGTGATTCAAGAAATCATTTAGAATTAAGTGCTTTTGCCGAAAATGTAATTGCTGAACGCTTACAAACAATTGCCGGTGTAAGTAATGTTCAAATTTGGGGACAAAAAAGATTCGCCATGCGATTATGGTTTAATTCCGATAAATTGGCTGCATATAATTTAACACCGTTGGATGTTAAACAAGCTTTGGATAAAGAGAATGTAGAGTTGCCTTCGGGAAAAATTGCCGGAAACACCACCGAGCTTACTGTTAAAACATTGGGTAAATTTATTACGGAGGATGATTTTAATAACATGGTTATTCGTGCAGATGGAGATAAAGTAGTTCGATTTAAAGATGTTGGAACAGCTGTGCTTGGTCCCGAAAATGAAGAAACCATTCTTCGCCAAAGTGGTGTTCCAATGATTGGTTTAGCTGTTGTGCCTCAGCCGGGTGCAAATTATATTGCTATTTCTAATGAGTTTTATAAAAGACTAGAACAAATTAAAAAAGATTTACCTGCCGATTTTAAAATCGACATAGCATTAGATAATACCAAGTTTGTGAAGCAATCTATTTTGGAGGTAAAAGAAACATTAATCATTGCCATTATTTTAGTGGTGCTTATCATTTATTTATTCTTTCGCGATTGGCTAGTTGCATTTCGACCTTTGATAGATATTCCTGTTTCATTAATTGGTGCGTTTTTTATTATGTATTTGATGGGATATTCAATTAATGTACTTACACTTTTGGCAATTGTATTGGCAACTGGTTTGGTGGTGGATGATGGAATTGTGGTAACCGAAAATATTTATAAAAAAATTGAAGGAGGAATGAATCCTATTGAAGCTGCACATAAAGGCTCAAAAGAAATATTTTTTGCAGTTATTTCTACTTCCATCACATTGGCTGCTGTATTTATGCCGGTAATATTTTTAGAAGGTTTTGTTGGGCGACTGTTTCGTGAGTTTGGTGTAGTGATTGCCGGTGCTGTTATTATTTCTGCATTCGTATCACTTACTCTTACGCCCATGTTAAATGCATATATGGTGCGTAAGAATCCGAAGAAAAGTAAATTTTATGAATTAACAGAACCATTTTTTGTAAAGTTGGTAGATAGCTATCATAATTCATTAATTCGATTTATGAAAGTGCGTAAACTTGCTTGGTTAATTATTGCCGTATGTGCCGGATTAATTTTTTACATAGGTGGTTCATTGCAATCGGAGTTAGCACCACTCGAAGATAGAAGCTGGTTTAGAGTTTCAGTAACAGCTCCAGAAGGCGCCTCTTACGAATACACGGATAATTTTGTATTAAAATTAACCGATTTTATCAATGACTCAATTCCTGAAAAACGGGTTTGCTTAACGGTTACAGCTCCGGGGTTTACTGGCTCGGGTGCTGTTAATACTGCATTTATTCGGTTAGCATTAACCGATCCAAAAGAAAGAAATCGTTCACAGCAGCAAATTGCAGATTATGTTGCGAAAGCTACAAAAGCATTTCCGGATGCTAAAACATTTCCTATTCAGGAGCAAACTATTTCATCGGGTGGTTCAAGAAGTGGATTGCCTGTTCAGTTTGTATTGCAAGCACCTAACTTTCAAAAGTTAAAAGAAAAGCTTCCGTTGTTTTTAGAAGAAGCAAACAAGAGCAAAGTGTTTCAAACGGTAGATGTTAATTTAAAATTTAATAAACCAGAGTTGAACATTATTATTGATAGGGAAAAAGCAAAAGCAATTGGTGTTTCCATTAGTGATATAGCTCAAACATTGCAGTTGGCACTTAGCGGACAACGATTCAGTTACTTTAAC
Source organism: Bacteroidia bacterium (assembly GCA_016787165.1). Lineage (GTDB taxonomy): Bacteria > Bacteroidota > Bacteroidia > 2-12-FULL-35-15 > 2-12-FULL-35-15 > 2-12-FULL-35-15. The sequence continues at coordinate 2,465 of JAEUTT010000106.1, forward strand.
ATGGAAGGAAAGCAGTATCAGGTAATCGGTCAGTTTGAAAGAGAAAAGCGTGATGAGCCAATGGATATTAAATCAATGTATGTTAGAAATGCAAAAGGTGAAATGATTCAGATGGATAATATTGTAACACTCGAAGAACAGAGTAATCCGCCTCAGTTGTATCACTACAATCGATACCAATCGGCAACAGTTTCGGCTGCACTATCACCAGGAAAAACAGTAGGTGATGGGATTAAAGAAATGGAACAAATTGCTGAAAAAGTATTGGATGATTCTTTTTCAACAGCATTGACAGGACCTTCGCGTGATTTTGCGGAAAGCTCATCCAATGTATTGTTTGCTTTTTTGTTGGCATTGGTAATTATCTATTTGGTGCTTGCAGCACAGTTCGAAAGTTTTGTAGATCCTTTTACCATCATGCTTACTGTTCCATTAGCATTGTGTGGTGCTTTGCTATCTCTATGGTATTTTAATCAAACCTTAAATATATTTAGCCAGATAGGAATTATTATGCTGATAGGTTTGGTAACTAAAAATGGAATTTTAATTGTTGAGTTTGCAAATCAATTAAAGGAACAAGGAAAAACAGTTCGTGAAGCTATTCAAGAAGCTGCCGCTGCTCGTTTACGTCCTATTTTAATGACAAGCATTGCCACTGCATTAGGTGCCATGCCAATTGCAATGGCTTTGGGAGCAGGAGCAAAAAGCAGAATGGCAATGGGAATTGTAATTGTTGGAGGTGTCCTATTTTCTTTGGTGTTAACATTGTATGTAATACCCGCTATTTATTCATATTTTTCAAAAGAGCATAAAAATGGAATCGATAAAAAAATATAGTTTGTTATTCGTTTGTTTTTTTCTTGTTACCATTCAGCTAAAGGCACAAGAAAAATTATCCTTGCAACAAGCAATTGAGTTGGCATTAAAAAATAACTATGATATTATAATTGAAAAAAACAATGCAAAAATTGCGGCTAACAATAATTCATTAGGTAATGCCGGGATGTTACCTAAGATAGATTTGCAAGCAAATACTAATTTGGCTGATAATGCTACTAAACAAGAATTTTCCAGCGGATTGATAGTGGATAAAGCAGGAGTAAAATCTACCAATGTAAATGCGGGAGTTTATTTAACATGGACATTGTTTGATGGGATGAAAATGTTTGCAACACACAAGCGTTTGCAGGAAATGGAAATAATGGGACAGCTTTCTTCTAAAATTCAAATTGAAAATACAATCGTTCAGGTGATTGTTAATTATTACAATGTTGTTCGCCAAACGCAATTAATAAAAGGATTGTCGGAAAATATGCTTGTGTCGGAAGAGCGATTAAAAATTGCTCAAAAAAAATTTGAAATTGGTTCTGCCTCAAAGTTGGAAGTGTTGCAAGCAAAAGTGGATAAAAATGCACAAGCATCTAATTTATTTCGACAAAAAACAATATTGAATGAACTTAAAAGTAATTTGAATCAATTGTTGGTACGTACTGTTGAAACAGAATTTGATGTGGAAACAGAAATTCCTTTGGAGTTTAAATTAAAGTATGAAGATTTGAAAAACAGCATTCAAAAGAATAATGCAGAGTTGAAATATACGCAAATGAATATTGCTGTTACCAGCCAGATGCTTCGCGAAAGTAAATCTCAATTGTATCCACGGTTAAATTTTAATGCCAACTATTTGTTTTCTCGCTCCGAGAATCAAGCTGGGTTTGCGCTATTGAATCAAAATTTAGGTTTGAATTTAGGCTTTACTGCCAGCTGGACAATATTCAATGGATTAAATGCAAACAACCAAATTAAAAATGCACGATTGCAACTTGAAAATGCTAATTACGAATACAACAGCGCGAAAGCTTTGCTGGATATTCAATTGTTTAATTTGTTTAAAAAGTATCAAGATGATGCTAAAATATTGGAGTTAGAACAGGAGAATACCAAGCTTGCAAAAGAAGCTGTAGATATTGCATTGGAAAGGTTCCGAATAGGTTCAAGTAATTCATTGGAACTAAAAGAAATTCAAAGAAGCTATGATGATGCACTTACTCGATTAGCCGAAGCACAATACAATGCAAAAGTAACCGAAACTCAATTAATGAAACTAAACGGAGAAATCGTGAAGTAGTTTTATTCTCTTCTTTTTCTTGAGCTCACAGCTCAAGAAAAAGAAAATTTTTATTTAGTCTTGTTTTCCTGCCCGATGCAGGCGGGTTTGTTTCTTTTGCAACAAGGCAAATCAACTCGCTTTCTTCAGTTTGTTCTTTTATTTAATTTTACTTTTTTTCCGAAAAATTCACCATCCAATTTATACCATACTTATCAGTAAAGCTTCCAAAGTATGAACCAAAGAACATGTCTTGCATTGGCATATCAATTTTTCCTCCTTCTGATAATTCATTGAATAGGCGATCTGCTTCTGCTCTTGTTTCCGGCTCTAATGAAATATGCATATTATTTCCTTGTGTTAAATTAAATCCCATTTCTTTGGGCGCATCTGTCCCCATTAAAATATGATTACCTAAAGTTGGTAGCTCTACATGCAATACCATTTTTTTTATGGATTCGGGAACAGGTGGGTGGTTTGAGTTTTCCGGTAAGTCTCCAAAATGTTGAATGCCATCTCCGCAAAATTCTGTTTTAAATACCGATTTATAAAACAAGAATACTTCTTCGGTATTGCCCGGAAAATTTAGATAAGTACACACTCTTGCTTTATTATCGGTACGCAGTTTACTTCTAAGTTTAAATTGTTCTTCAATGTATTGATCCAAATTACTAAGTGCCATTGTAAATCCTTCTTTAAAGCCCATTGCAATTATTTTTTCCAGGTCGGCAAGGCTCTCGTATTTTGCGGTAATGGTAACAAGTGTTTTGTCGCTGTTTGTACTAAAAACATTTGTCCATAACGTGCGTGGCATTTCTGTATTTATTTTTCCATTCTCATCACAAAAAGCGTCTAATCCCGAAAAACTTTTTTGGATTTCTATTTTATGATAATCATTTTTACACCAGTGTTTTTCACCTTCCGGACTAATCATTGCATACAGCCAAAATCCACCCTCTCTAAAGTCCATCGATTTGGTTTTTGTTTTATACGGCTTAGGTGCCCACCATAAATCAAGCAATTCCGGTTTTGTCCATGCGTCCCATACCATATTCAAATCGGCAGCAAATTCTCTTTTTACATTTACGGTGTTTTTTTCTTTGTCCACTGTAAAATCAAATAATAAATTACTATTCATGTTTTTGGATGATTAATTGTTTTCAGTATAATTTTTAAAATTATTGAGTATAGCTTGCCAACCATCTCTTTGAAGTTCAATTGGGTTTTCATTTTCTGCATCAAACTCAATAATCATTTCTGTTTGATTGCTGTTGCTTTTAAAATTTACAGTAACTTTTCTGCCATCGGGCATGGTGTACGTAAATCGTTCTCCGCTAATAATTTCATCATAAACAGCTTCAAAGTCGAAACCAAAACTGCCATCTTTTGCTTCCATGCGCGCACTGTACTTGCCACCTACTCGCATATCATTACTTGCGCTTGGGCATTGCCAATCATCAGTTGCAAAATTCCATTTTTTAATATGCTCGGGTTGGGCGTAATATTCCCATACTTTTTTGATGTCGGCAGCAATTGTTGCGTGAATGCTAATTTTTGTTGTGTTCATCGATGTTAGTTTTTTTGAATAAATGGTAAAAATTTTTCTTTGTTTTCAATCATTGCCCATACTTGAATGGCAAATAAAATAATTGCCATTGGAATTCCGGATGGTACATAAAAAATATGGGTAAGTATAATTCCAACCATAATCGGGAATAAAATTAACGCACCCAATGCTCTGAATCGAGGAATGATAAAAGCAATGCCACCAATAATTTCTGCAATAGCAATAAGTGGAAGCAGCCAATTTATAGCCATCAATGCTTCGTTCATTTTTACTAAATTTTCGGGCAAATCATCCGGAACAGGAATGTAATTAAATAGTTTGTTTAACCCTCCGTTAATAAACATCAATCCTGTTAAAAGATAGATGACAAATAAAATTTTCTTTTTCATGTGTATAGGTTTTTGGTTATTTCTTTTTAATTGTATTTAAGATAAAATATTATTCCTAATTATTGTTGGTGAACTTAGCCCCTCTCCTGTGGAGAGGGGTTGGGGTGAGGTTTTAGAATTTTGTTAGCTGACATAATTTTTTATTTCCTATTTCCCTCTCTTGTGAGAGCTTTCTTTTTCATAGTCATTAAAACTTTATCCAATTCATTAAAACGGTTTTCCCAAATTTTGCGGAACTGTTCCAGCCATTTATCCACCTCTTTCATTTTGTTTGCATTCAGTTGGTAATATATTTCTCTGCCCGACTGTTCTTGTTTAACTAATTCACATTCGGTTAAAATGCGTAAATGTTTTGATACGGCTTGTCGGCTGCTATCAAAATGTTCAGCAATAGCATTGGGTGTCATAGCCTGAAGGGCTATTAATGTAATAATGGCTCTTCGGGTAGGGTCGGCAATGGCTTGAAATACATCTCTTCTCATTTGTAAATTAATTATATGAAACTAATCGGTTGCAAATATAAATGCAATTATTCGGTTGCGCAAATATTTTTTGTTTTTTTGTTTTTACTGTTATTATGGTGACGATTTTTAATTCAAAGAAAATGTTGAATTATGAAGGAGAGACTTATTCTGGAGGAGATTTTGGGTTTTTACTCCCATAAGTTTTAATGAGTAGCTAAATACAGTTTTAATTGTCTTTAGCGTTTGTTAAAACTTATGGGAGTAAAGTTCGTTGTTTTTTGGCATAAAGTCAATAAAATTTCCACGCTTCGTAAGCATCATGTAAATTTTTTTCCTCCCTCTTATGGAATCTTAAAATCGCTTGCATCTTATTGCTGTAAAACAATTAAAAACCTTAAAAATTCAATATCATGCAGCGTAATCAAAAAACAATTAAAAAGTTAGGAGTAGTAGCCATAGGCGTTGCTGCGCTAACGCTGGTGGCGTTTATTACGCCCAACAGTTATTACCAAATGGCTATGGACAATGATTTTATCCGTTCCATAAAAAAGAAACTGAGTGCCTATAATGAGCAATTGCCGCAAGATCGTGTTTATCTCCAATTTGATAAACCTATGTACGAACCGGGTGATAATATCTGGTTCAGTGCTTTTGTACGTGATGGCGCTTCTTTAAAAGCTTCTACCAAAAGCGATATTGTACACGTAGAATTTTTAAACCCTAAAGGAACAGTAGAAAAAACAATCAACATCATCGCTAAAAATGGTGTGGCTGCCGGTGATTTTTCATTAGATGAAGAAGCACTTGGTGGTATTTATAAGGTGCGTGCTTATACCAATTGGATGAA